>JAFAGQ010000108.1 GCA_023422555.1 Pseudomonadota bacterium | reverse complement strand
CATGACGCAAACACCCAGTGCCACGCTCGCCGAATTTACCGCCAATCTGCGTTACGAGATGATCCCGGACGCGGTGATCTCGCGTTGTGAGGACTTTCTGCTGGATACCTTCGGTTCCATGCTGGCGGGCTATCCTGCACGTCCCGTTAAATCCATGCGTGACTTTGCGCTTGCCATGGGACCGCAGCAGGGCAGCGCGCAGATCATCGGCTCTGCACAAACGACTTCGCCCCTCTTTGCAGCGCTGGTCAATGGCGCCGCAGCACACATGGTGGAACAGGACGATGTCCACAACGGCGCCGTGTTTCATCCGGCTGCGGTGGTGTTTCCTGCCGCGCTGGCGGTTGCGCAGGATATGGGTGCATCGGGCAAAGAATTGCTGGTGGCCTGCGTGGCCGGTTATGAGGCCGGCATCCGGGTCGGTGAGTTTCTGGGCCGCTCTCACTATCGCATTTTCCACACGACGGGCACGGCGGGCACGATTGCGGCGGCGGTGGCGGCAGGCAGACTGATGTCCCTGACGCCAGCGCAGATGCTGGATGCCATTGGTTCGGCAGGCACCCAGGCGGCCGGCCTGTGGGAATTTCTGAAAACCGCGGCCGACTCCAAGCAGCTTCATACGGCAAAGGCCGCTGCCAATGGCCTGACCGCGGCCTGGCTGGCCCGCGATGGCTTCACCGGGGCACGACAGATTCTGGAAGGCGCACAAGGACTGGGCGCGGGCATGTCCAGCGATGCCGATCCCTCGCGCCTGACTGACGGCCTTGGCACGCGCTGGGCGCTTGCCGAGACCTCGTTCAAATATCACGCCTCCTGCCGTCATACCCATCCAGCAGCCGACGCCCTGGCCCGCGTCATGCAGGATCACGGCCTGGTCGCCGAGGATATCAACCGCGTGATTACCCATGTGCATCAGGGCGCCATCGATGTGCTGGGTGCCGTCACTCGGCCGGAAACCGTGCATCAGTCCAAGTTTTCGATGGGAACCGTTCTGGCACTGATCGCGCTGCGCCAGCGTGCGGGCCTGGTCGAATTTGATGCCGCCCTGGATGACAAGGCGGTGGCCGATTTCCGCGAACGGGTCAGTATGGAAAAGGACGAAGAAGTGGATACGGCTTATCCGCAGCGCTGGATCGGCAAGGTGTCGGTGGAAACGCGTGACGGACGGACACTACAGGGGCGTGTGGATGAACCCAAAGGTGATCCCGGCAATACCCTGACGCGTCAGGAGATTCGTGACAAGGTGCTCGGCCTTGCACAATATGGCGGCACCCTGTCTGATGCCCAGCTGCAATCGGGCATGCGGAATCTGGAAAGTATTGCGCAGGCCGCGCGCGTGGGCGCTATTTACTGATAGCTCGTTACGGATCGCGCCCGCTAGTGATAGTACATGCTACTGATAGCACTCCGTTCTGCTAATGGTCGCTCCAGGCTGTGGGTTATTGATAGCGCTCGCGATAAGCCAGCGGCGACAGGCCGCTGTATTTGCGAAACGTATCCCGGAAGGCCTTGGCATCGTTATAGCCCACGTCATACATTACATTTGAAATGGTGCTGCTGGTCATCTCCAGCTGACGCTTGGCCGCTTCCACACGAACGCGCTGCTGATATTCCAGCACCGACTGTCCGGTAGCCTTGCGGAAGCGCCGTTCCAGTGTGCGACGGCCCATCGCAAAGGAATCGCACAGCTGTTCTACCGTGATTTTTTCCGAGTAATGCCTCTCCAGAAACGACTGCACCGGCATGATGGACGAATCCCCATGCGCCTTCCAGCCATTGAAAATGGAAAATGGCAATTGTGAATGACGTTCGTAATCCAGCTGGAAAACCTTGGCGCAGTAAATAGCCGTCGCGCGATCCGAGTGCAATTCAATCAGATGCAGTATCAGGCGGCTGGCCGAAACAGCGCCGCCGCTGGTGAAGATGCCGCCATCAAAATCCAGCGTTTTTTCTGCATTCCAGCGAACGGCCGGAAACGCCTGCTGCATGGCCTCAAGCGCCTGCCAGTGGGTCACCGCACGCAGTCCATCCAGAATACCCGCCGCGGCCAGCAGTGCACTGCCCATGCACAGACTCGCCATGGGCGCCCCCTGGGCAAATTTCTCGGCAATCCAGCGAATCAGCGGCCCATTGTCATGCAGGGTTGAAGGCGAGGGTTCTCCGGGCGGCACAATATACAGATCGGCCTCGGGCACATCCGGCAGCACGTAGTCGGGATGAATGGTGTAGTGTCCCTGGCCGGCTGCTATTTCAGCCTGTGCGCCTGCCAGTGACACTTCGAACATGGCAGGCAGATTGTGCTGCTTGCGGTACTTGCAGGCTTCAGTCAGGCCCAGTCTGGCCTGCTCAAGGCCGGCCAGGTTGACGCCCTGAGGAACAAGAAAAACGATCTGTTTCATACTGCCTCCCCTTGCTTGATTGATCCGGCCCGATTCGATAGCGGCTGTTGCTGCGAATAAATGCACGACGGTGCAATCACTATACTCAGGTTTCGTGTCGCAATCAACCCGTCATGTTGGCGTAATATCCACTTACAGGGGGCGTTTCGCTCGTTTATAGTGAACACATCAACCTCGCATGAGAGGTCACCTTCCGGACCGGCTGGCGGTTTTGTCCTACCAACGATCCATCCTGTATCTATCCAATTGCGGAGCCCGACATGAATACCCCCAGTCAAGAAGAAACCCTGCTGTTTGCAAATTTGCCTGTCGAATCGGTTGAAAGAACGCGTGAATTCTTTTCTGCCCTCGGCTTTTCGTTCGATCCCTTATTCAGCGGTCACGAGAACGTCTGCATGAAGCTCAGTCCAATGGCAAGTGTGATGTTTCTGCAGCGGCAGCGGTTTGCCGACTTTACCCCCAGGACCATTGCCAATGCCCACGAAACCAGCGAAGTGCTGATGTGCGACAGCCGCAAGTCAAGAGAAGACGTTGATACAGTGACTGAAAAAGCGCTGTCCATGGGCGCCAAAGAAGTCCGCGAACCGCAGGAGCACGGCTTTATGTATGGTCGCAGCGTAAGCGACCCTGATGGTCACATCTGGGAATTCATGTGGATGGATATCGATCAGTTTCCTGGCTGCAGCGCAGAATCGGCCGCCGAACAGACTGCTTCCTGAAAAATAGGTGTTGCCAGCGAGACCGCTCAGGTGCCTGGCAGGCGGGGCTCAATGTCTTCCAGAAGCTCGTCCGCTTCGGTTCCCTGTGCGGCGCGTGCCCGCGCTGCCAGGATTTCCTGTATCAGCTTGTGCCGGCGCTGACTGCACAAACGCAATACTTCGCGCTTGCGCGAGTCGCTGAACGTCTGCCACTGGAACCGCTCTTCACGGTTGCGCAAACAGCCGCGGCAAAAGCCACGACTGTTCATCTCACAGATTCCCCGGCAGGGGCTGGGGATGTCGAAGAATTCGAGCTGTTCCATGACGTTCTGGCTATGCATTCACCCCTGCCGCAGCACGGATGACTACAGCCCGCCTTCTGTCAGTTTTTTCGGATCCAGCAGCTTGCGCAGCTGAGCTTCGCCCAGATCGGTTTTCTCGGCGGCAACCTCAATAATTGGGCGTTTTTCCTTGTATGCCTGCTTGGCGATTTCTGCGGCTTTCAAGTAGCCCACAACGGGGTTGAGTGCAGTGACCAGAATCGGGTTCTTGTCCAGCGCTTCCTGCAGACGCGGTTCATTGACCTTGAAGGAAGCAATGGCCTTATCAGCAAGCAGGCGTGACA
>JAFAGQ010000027.1 GCA_023422555.1 Pseudomonadota bacterium | reverse complement strand
GGGCTTCTTCTGCAGTGAAGGGTGAACCTCGGTAAAGCCACTCATTGGCCTTGCGAATTCCCACATAACGAGAGAGAAGCAGACTGGATGCGCCCTCAGGACAAAGCCCGAGAGGTACAAATGGAATGCGAAACTGCGTACCCGTACCCGCGACAACGAAATCACAATGCAAAAGCATGGTGACGCCAATGCCGATGGCACCGCCTTCAACGGCAGCGATAATGGGAATGTCAACCTTGCTGATGCATTTGAGAAACCGCAGACCAGGACTTGCGCCTTCCGGAGTTTTGACGAAATCGCCAAGGTCATTACCCGCGGTGAAATAGCCACCCGCACCAGTAAGGACGATGGCGTTGAGCTCGGGATTGCCGGTGGCCTGTTCCAATGCCTGAATCAATGCAGCATAGGTAGAGGTATTCAGCGCATTCTTCTGTGCAGGACGGTTAATGACAATCGTCATGATCCGTTCGCTGATGTCAACTTTGACGCTGTCACCGTGGGTATTTTCAGTTGTGATGTTCTCAGTCATATGCACTCTCTTTGGCGATGCGCTCTCGTGCTGCTGCGTACTCCTGCTGCATGCGTTCTGCAATTGTGGCAACCGGTTCGACGGCATCGATAGTCCCGACACCCTGTCCGGCACCCCAGACATCTTTCCAGGCCTTGACGCGGGTTGTGCCGAAATTGGTCGAAGACTTGTCTTCAGGTTTCAGATTGGCCGGATCCAGGCCTGAGGCGGTGATGCTGGAGGCCAGATAGTTTCCTGGAATGCCGGTGAAGAAGGGCGTATATACGATATCCTTTGCGGTGGATTCGACAATCATCTGCTTGTAGCGAGGATCGGCGTTGGCCTCCTGGCTGGCAATGAAACGCGTACCGATGTAAGCAAAGTCAGCGCCCATGGCCTGGGCTGCCAGAATCGTATTGCCATTGGTGATCGAGCCCGAAAGAATGATCGGACCGTCATAGAACTTGCGCACTTCAGAGACCAGCGCAAATGGACTGAGCGTCCCGGCGTGCCCGCCGGCACCTGCTGCAACAAGAATCAGGCCGTCCACACCGGCCTCCAGCGCTTTTTCCGCGTGGCGTATGGTTGTGACATCATGAAATACCAGACCACCCCAGCGGTGCACTTCGCTTGCAACTTCGTTGGGGGCACGCAGACTGGTAATGATAATGGGAACCTTGTATTTCGCGCAGGTCTGCATGTCATGATCAAGACGGTCATTTGACGTATGAATGATCTGATTGACCGCGAATGGCGCAATTTTCTTTTCCGGATTCTGATTGCGTTCTTCATCCAGTGTACTGGTAATGCGGGCGAGCCAGTCGTCAAGCAACGTGGCCGGCCGGGCATTCAGTGCGGGAAATGATCCAATAAGACCACTTTTGCACTGCTCGATAACCATGTCGGGATTGGACACGATGAACATGGGGGAGCAAATAACAGGAAGCGTCATTTGTGCACGCAATTCTTGTACGACAGGATGGGTCATATAAAGCAACCTCGGTCAGAAGATTTCAATTGTAATGTGTGGAACACCGTCAGACCGTTATCAGGTGGTCTGGCGTACCCCGGTTATCATCGATGATATTTGAAATATTATTCCGCACTGCGGTACAATATAAGTTCGTGACGATCATCGATAATACATTTATCATAGTCTACTCTGCGCGCTCGGGCAATGAGATTTTCTTTTTAAACAGAGTATAAAACGAGTATTATTGTCGTTTTTGGCGCGGAAATGCCCAATCGTTTGCACATCTGCAATCTGTTTTTTAATTCTGCCTATTGGAACTTATAGGCGATCCTGATTATGCAATCCTGATTATGACAACTGACATCAGAAAAACCATCAATAAACCACCATTGGCCAGCGAATACGAAGATGATCGTCATTTTATTACTGCGATAGCACGTGGACTGGATGTGCTTGCCTGCTTTCGTTCGGGCAATAAAGTGCTTGGAAATCAGGAAATTGCGCAGCGCTGCAAGCTGCCGAAGTCTACGGTGTCACGCATTACCTATACGCTGACAAGACTGGGTTATTTGACGCATGATGAAGAAAGCAGCAAGTACCAATTGGGCATTGCAACCCTGTCACTGGGTGTCGGGCTGCTTGCCCGCCTTGATATCCGCCAGGTTGCCAGACCGTTGATGCAGGCCCTGGCCGATGAAACTCAAGGCATGGTCACGCTTGGAACGCGAGACCGCCTGTCTATGCTTTATCTGGAAAATTGTCGCAGTCAGTCTGCATTGACGCTCAGTATGGATGTGGGTGCACGCATTCCAATCGTTTCTACTGCCATGGGGCGTGCCTATCTGGCCGAAATCCCGGCACAGGAGCGAGAGGAAATTTTCGGTCGGGTGCGTGAACTGGACGAGCAGGCCAGTGAAGCACTGATGACCGGTATTGCTGCATCTTTGGAAGACTACAGTAAGCTGGGCTGCACCTGCTCTTTTGGCGACTGGCAAAAAGACGTGAATGCCATTGCCGTGGGACTGAATCTGGGACGTCAGTTTCCCATCATGGCAATCAGCTGCGGCGGGCCATCGTTTAACTTGTCTGAACGTTTTCTGCTTGATGAAGCCAGACCGCGTTTGCTGGAACTGGTTGGCAAGCTTAAAGAAACAGTGGGGCAGCCGGCCTGAGAATAAGCCGGTCAAAAAATTAAGCCGGCGTGAGAAGCCGGCGGCCCAAATATCAGGTGGTCTGAGCAAAAGCCGGCCTAAGGAACAGCCGGCCCAAGAGTCACTCAGCTCGCTTTTCGATCATAGAGAAGAGCGCGGTGGCAAATGCCACTTTCCGCTCCCCCACGCGCAGATCACAATTCGCAAAAATAACCCGCTTGCCCTTGCGCTGGATATCCACAGTGGCCTCAAGCCAGTCGCCTTCGCGCACAGCTGACATGAATTCACAGGTCAGTGACATGGTGACAAAAGAAACGGATTCGTCATATGCGTTCAGAATGGCATCACCAAAAGCGTTGTCGGCCACTGTCATTATCAGACCGCCATGTGCCACGCCGATTTTATTCAGATGAGATGCCTGCACTCTAACGGCAATGCCCACATGACGATCATCAATGACTTTCTCGTAGTAGGGGCCGGTCAGATCCGAAAAGGCGCTGAAGCGATTGAGGAGTCGATAATGTTCTGGAATATTCTGGTCAGTCATGTTTTGCACATTCTCTCAGGCGGGTTTGCTATCTGTTGCGGAGTTCAGAAGGCTATCACTATACCTTTGCAAATGGAAGTCCGCATCGCCGTATTGCGAATTCAGTACGGTGATTCGTTTGAAGTAATGAGGAACAATCAGTTCGTCGGTAACGCCCATCCCGCCATGCAGTTGAACGGCTTCTTCGCCAACATGACGTGACAGCCTGGCCAATAGCACTCTTGCCGCGGCTCCTTTGTTAATGCGCTCCTGCGGATCTTCATCGGACTGAGTGATGGATGCGAGCAGTGCCATGGAGGTGGCCTGCTCTGCAGCAATGGCCATGTCCGCCATACGGTGCTGCAGGGCCTGGAACGTACCGATGGCCACGCCAAACTGCTTGCGCGTCTTCATGTATTCCAGTGTTGCTTCATTCATTGCCTGCATCAGTCCCGCGGATTCTGCGGCGAGCGCAGCGTTGGTGGCGGCGAGTGCCTGCATAATGGCAGGGTAGGCTTCGTCCGCCGTTCCGATCAGTGCATCGGCCGACACCTCGGCGTTGTCAATGACCAAATCCGCTGCCAGATGACCGTCATGCAGTCTGTAGGGCTTGACAGTAATGCCAGGATGGTCAGCCTTAACCAGAAAGACAGACAGGCCATGCGTGTCATTGTTTTCGCCAGCAGTTCTCGCAGTGATGAGCCAGTGATCGCAGACTGGCGCGTCCACCACGACGGCCTTGTGGCCATTTAATACCCACTTTTCGCCGTTTTTGCTGGCGCTTGTATGTATGCGCGATTCCTGATAGCGTGATTCGACATCGTAATGCGCGAAGGCAAAGCGCGCCGAACCATCTGCAATGGCAGGAATGAGAACGCTACGCTGTTCTGCGCTTGCATGATGTTGCAGGAATGAGCCGGACAGCACGACGGTGCTGATATAGGGTTCAAGAACCAGGCCTTTGGCCAGGGTCCGCATGACCAGATAGGTGTCCAGCGGCGAACCGCCCAGACCGCCGTCTTCCTCCGCAAAGGGCAGAGCAAGGATGCCCAGTTCTGCGAAAGATGACCAGGTCGCTTCATTGAAATGACGCTCGGCGGCCAGATTTTTTCTGCGCTGTTCGAACGTATAGTCTTTGTCGATAAAACGTTCAAGCGTATCTTGCAGGGCAAGCTGTTCTTCGGTAAAGGTAAAGTCCATTTGGATGACTCCGTAGGTATTCTGTGTCTTGATCAATTAGGATGGACGGGCATTTAAAGACCCAGGATCATCCGGCAGATAATGCTTTTCTGCACTTCGTTGGAGCCACCGTATATGGTCGTTTTTCGATAGTTGAAGTACTGCGCAGTCATATGTTCCTGGTCTTGAGGGAACGCTGCCGACAGTTCATGAACCTGATCATCCGGCAAAATGTGTGCGGCCGAATACGGTCCGCTGACTTGTGACGCCAATGCGGTAATAGCCTGCTGGATCTCGGAACCCTTCACTTTCAGGATGGAGGCTTCGGGCCCGGGCGTATGGTGGCTGCCGTCCTGTGAGATAAGTTTCAGATTGGTAATTTCCAGCGCCATGAGGTCCAGCTCTACCTGCGCGAGCTTGTCCCGGAAGCGGGCGTCCTGCAACAGTGGCTTGCCATCGTTGCCCAGTTGTCGGGCAGCTGATTCCTTGACCAGTTGCAGTGCTGCTTTGGAGCGTCCAACACGTGCGATATTGGTTCGTTCGTGACCAAGCAGAAATTTTGCATAGGTCCAGCCCTTGTTCTCTTCGCCGATCAGATTGGCTGCCGGAACGCGTACATTTTCCAGCCACACTTCATTGACCTCGTGCCCGTCGTCGAGCATGATAATTGGCCGGACAGTAATGCCGGGTGTTTTCATGTCGATCAGCAGAAAGGAAATACCTTCCTGTTTGCGCACTTCGGGATTTGTGCGAACCAGACAGAAGATCCAGTCGGCATGCTGGGCAAGGGTGGTCCACGTTTTCTGGCCGTTGACGATATAGTCGTCGCCATCGCGTACTGCGGTAGTTTTGAGGGAAGCCAGATCTGAGCCGGCCCCTGGTTCCGAATAACCCTGACACCACCAGTCTTCGCCAGACAGAATTCGCGGCAGGAATGTTTCCTGCTGTTCAGGGCTGCCGTACTTCTGAATGACTGGAGCAACCATTTTCAGACCAAAAGGCAATTGCTCTGGCGCGCCATAAGCAGCGCATTCCTCTTCAAAAATATGTCTTTGCACGGCGTCCCACCCAGTGCCGCCGAACGCTACCGGCCATGAGGGCGCTCCCCAGCCTTTTTCAAATAGACTGCGTTGCCACTCTTGTCTTTCTGTTTTGCTCAGCGGCAGACATTTACGGGTCTTTTCCCGTACTGTTGCTGGAACCGCAGTTTCCAGGAATTCGCGTACCGTGTCGCGAAACGCCAGTTGTTCGGGGGTGTAGCGGATATCCATGAATGGGGTGTCCTATAAAAAGGTCTGAATTACAGTTGCGCAGTGAAGTCCTGCACAAATATTTTGGAGAGAAATTCTGCACAGTGGAACTGTAATTTGATTTATGGAATTCATTATAGCGAGCAAATCAGCGAATGGAAAGTGCGGAAGTTACTAGGATCGGAATTCTACTAACCGCTAAACCACTTTACAGAGTGACTGGCAAAAGAGTACTATCAACAGATCACTGGATCGCTTTAATTCTGCTATGCAAAACAATTTTGCATCGGGCGCCTGGTCGTGCCTGGGTAATGCATAAGGAAGTGCATAGCTAGTCATTGTCAGTTTCAGGCGTCCAGCCCGGCCAATTTACATAATGGAGACTCGCATCATGGATCACGCGTCCTACGAAGAAAAGGACGGCATCGCCGTCATCACTTTCAACAATCCGCCAGTGAACGGACTCGGCCACGGCTTGCGAACAGCCATCGTCGAAAGCGTAGACCGTGCCAATCGCAATCCTGCAATACGAGCCATTGTGATGGGCGGATCAGAGCGCGCATTCTCAGGTGGGGCGGATGTCACCGAATTCGGTACACCCAAGGCGTCGCAGGCGCCCACTCTGCGTACGGTTATTGAAGTGCTGGAACAATCTGCCAAGCCAGTTGTCGCTGCCATCAATGGCGTGTGCCTGGGTGGGGGACTGGAGCTGGCGCTTGCTGCACACTATCGAGTTGCGGCGGCGAGTGCAAAAGTGGGTCTTCCCGAAGTCAAGTTGGGTATTTTGCCCGGGGCGGGTGGTACGCAGCGCCTGCCTCGCGTACTGGGACTGGAAAAAGCGCTGAACATGATTACTTCAGGCCAGATCGTCAAGGCGTCGTCACTTGCTGACAGCGCCCTGTTTGACCAGGTTGTTGACAGTGATCCGCAAGCGGCAGCTATTGATTTTGCCGGCAAGCTGGGCAAAGACGCACCATTGAAACGCATACGTGATCTGAAAGTAGAAGACGCGGATGCCGAGGCGCTGCTGCTTAACGCGCGCAATGCGGCGGCCGCTGGAGCCGCAAAATTCCCGGCACCCGCGGCTTGCGTCGAAGCTGTCGCTGCCAGCGTGTCTATGCCTTTTGATGAGGGCCTTGCTTTTGAGCGTGAGCGATTCAATCAACTCATGACGTCGCCCGCTTCGCTGGCATTGCGGCACGTATTTGCAGCTGAACGTGCTGCAACAAAAATTCCGGACATTCCTGCTGATACCCCACTGCGTCCCATAGCCAGCGTCGGCGTGATTGGTGCCGGTACGATGGGTGGCGGTATCAGTATGAATTACCTGAACGCCGGCATTCCTGTGGTGTTGCTGGAGCAGAAAGAAGAAGCCTTGCAACGGGGCGTTGCCACCATCCGTAAGAATTACGAAAACACGATGAAGAAAGGCCGGCTCACTGCAGAGCAGGTGGAAGAGCGCATGAATCTGCTTACGACTACGCTCACCTATGACGATCTGAATAATGTCGATCTTATTATCGAAGCCGTTTTCGAGGAAATGGGCGTCAAGGAAGTGGTATTCAAAGAACTTGACCGCGTCGCCAAGCAGGGTGCGATTCTGGCATCCAATACTTCGACGCTGGACGTCAACAAGATCGCTACATTCACCAAGCGTCCGCAGGATGTTATCGGTCTGCATTTCTTCAGCCCTGCCAATGTCATGAAGTTGCTGGAAATCGTGCGCGGCGAGAAAACCGCCAAAGATGTTCTGGCAACATGTATCGATATGGGCAAGAAAATCGGCAAGAAGCCGGTGGTCTCCGGTGTGTGCGACGGCTTTATCGGCAATCGCATGCTCTATGCTTATCGTGATGCGGCAGATGAAGCCATGCTGCAGGGGGCGTCGCCTTCGCAGATTGACCGGGCACTGGAAAATTTTGGTTTTGCCATGGGACCCTATCGCGTCGGCGATCTGGCGGGCCTGGATATTGGCTGGGCTATTCGCAAGCGCAAGAAAGAGGCCAATCCCGACTCATATGAAGAAGTGGTCGCCGATCGCATATGTGAAGCCGGCCGCTATGGTCAGAAAACCGGCGCAGGCTGGTATCGGTATGTAGAAGGCGATCGCAAGCCTCATGTTGATCCTGAAGTGGAAAAAATGATCGAGACTTTCCGCAAGGAAAAGGGAATTGAACCGCGCAAGATCAGCGATCAGGAAATTGTGGAGCGCTGCGTATATGCGCTGGCCAATGAAGGGGCAAAAATCCTGGAAGAGGGTATTGCATTGCGAGCGTCCGATATCGATATCGTCTATCTGAACGGCTACGGTTTCCCACTGCATCGCGGCGGCCCAATGCATTATGCCCAGCAGGCGGGTCTCTTCAATGTATTGCGCGCGATTCGCCGATTTGGCGACAGCTCACGTCGTCCGCAGGCGTGGAAACCCGCAGCCCTGATCGAGCAGCACGCAAAAAGCGGGGAAGCCCTGCGTTAAGTGGAGAACCTCTGCGCTAAGTTTAGTACGCGAAGTTCACTGCATTAAGTTATATGACATGTGCGATATCACGCGCAAAGTGGAATATATGTAATGCCATATATCAACCACAGATGTAATGCGGGTGCCCGCCGCACATGTTTTGCATACTCTGGAGAAGAGACATGAGAGAAGCCGTTATTGTTTCCACGGCCCGCACCGGATTGGCAAAATCCTGGAAGGGCGCATTCAATATGACTTACGGTGCCACACTTGGTGCGCATTCGGTATCGCACGCTGTAGCCCGTGCTGGCGTTGAACCATCTGAAGTGGAAGATGTCATTATCGGATCTGCGTTCCCTGAAGGAACTACCGGTGGCAATATTGCCAGAGCCATAGCACTGCGTGCAGGACTGCCGGTCACCACAGGCGGTGTTACGGTGAACCGTTTCTGCTCTTCGGGACTACAGGCCATAGCAATGGCAGCGCAGCGTATTATTGTGGATCAGGTGCCTGTCATGGTCGCTGGCGGTGTTGAAAGTATTTCCTGCGTTCAGAACGATATCAATGGGATCATGCGGCAGGATCCGTGGCTGAAACAGCACAAATCCGAGCTTTACTGGAGCATGCTGCAAACGGCTGAGACCGTCGCCAGGCGATACGGCATCACGCGCGAGGCACAGGACGAATACGGCGCCCGTAGCCAGCAGCGCGCAGCGAAGGCGCAGGCAGCCGGCTTGTTCAACGACGAAATCGTACCTATGACAACTGTCATGAGTGTGTTCGACAAGACTACCGGTGCCATATCGCGTCGCGAGGTAACCATCTCGGCGGACGAAGGTATTCGCCCGGATACAACGCTTGAAGGTGTATCCAAAATTCGCACCGTGTTTCCCAAAGGGGTTATTACTGCGGGAAATGCCAGTCAGTTTTCAGATGGATCTTCCGCCTGCGTGCTGATGGACGCCGAGATTGCGCGTCAACGCGGCATCGCTCCACTGGGGATCTTCCGAGGATTTGCCGTGGCTGGCTGCGAACCCGATGAAATGGGTATTGGCCCGGTCTTTGCTGTTCCTCGTCTGCTTGAACGCGCGGGTCTCAAAGTGGCTGACATCGGCCTGTGGGAACTGAACGAAGCATTTGCATGTCAGGTATTGTATTGCCGCGATAAACTGGGCATTCCCGATGATCAGCTTAACGTAAACGGCGGCGCCATCGCGGTTGGTCATCCCTATGGTGTATCCGGCGCAAGAATGGTGGGACACGCGCTTATCGAAGGCAAGCGTCGTGGCGTCAAATACGTAGTCATTACCATGTGCATCGGGGGCGGTCAGGGCGCAGCCGGTCTGTTCGAAGTCGCATGATCTCGCCCGATTATTCTGCATTCTGGCCACGTGGTCGCAGCAAGAGTCTGAGCATTCCCGAGACGGCACTGCACGTCAATCTGGATATTTCGGCCTTGCGCTATCCGCAA
Source organism: Pseudomonadota bacterium (assembly GCA_023422555.1). Classification (GTDB taxonomy): domain Bacteria; phylum Pseudomonadota; class Gammaproteobacteria; order Burkholderiales; family Burkholderiaceae_B; genus Advenella. The sequence goes on along the minus strand of JAFAGQ010000027.1, from coordinate 5,264 downwards.
AAGCCATGCCTTGTCTATTACGATGCCATCTATACCTATGCACAGGTGCATCAGGACGTGCAGGCTCTTGCGGGGTTTCTGCGGCAGGACTGCGGGGTGCAGAAGGGTGATCGCGTGTTGCTCTACATGCAGAACAGCCCCCAGTATGTAATTGCGTACTATGCGATATTGCGAGCCGATGCGGTGGTGGTGCCGGTCAATCCCATGAACCGCGCCGAAGAATTGCAGCATTATGTCCGTGATACGGGCGCATCGGTAGTGATATACGGGCAGGAACTTCACGATCAGGTGACGGCGCTTGGCGCATCGGCACCTGCCCATAAAATCGTGGCTGCCTATCATGATTATCTTCCTACATCAGGCACCGATCTGGTCGTCCCGGATGTTGCTGCAGAGCCTGCACGCGCGCTTGCTGGCAAAGGAGTGATCATCTGGAAAGAGGCGCTCGCACAGCTACGCAAGCCAGCACCGTCTCTTGTCGGCGCCGACGACATGGCCGTGATGCCATACACATCAGGCACTACCGGTCATCCGAAAGGGTGCATTCACACGCATCGTTCGACCATGTATAACACCGTGTCGCCTGCGGTCTGGTACGACGGGGGCAATCAGGATGCCGTGTTCCTGGGGGTATTGCCGTTCTTTCATGTCACGGGCATGGAAGGCGTGATGAACAGCGCCATTTATCTGGGTGCCACCATTGTTATCATGACCCGATGGGATCGGGTTGTGGCCGCCCGCTGCATTGAGCGCTATCGCGTTGGAAGGCTGGCTCTTATCGCTGCGATGGTGGTCGACTTGCTGGCCATGCCCGACCTCTCGTCCTACGATCTGTCGAGCATTGCACGCGTCAGCGGAGGTGGAGCCGCCATGCCCGAAGCCATTGCTGAAAAGCTGCAGCGTGATTTTGGTCTGACGTATATAGAAGGTTATGGCATGTCCGAAGTCATGGCTCCCACGCATATCAATCCGGAACGCCACCCCAGAAAACAATGTCTGGGTATTCCCATTTTTGATGTCGACGCCCGAATTATCGATCCCGGCACCCTGCAGGAAGTGCCGCAGGGAGAGGTCGGCGAGATTGTCGTGCATGGCCCTCAGGTCATGCAGGGATACTGGAATAATCCAAAAGCCACAGAAGACGTCTTTATCACCCTGGATAACAAGCGATTTCTGCGCACGGGCGATCTGGCGCGCATGGATGCTGATGGCTATTACTTCATGGTGGACAGGCTCAAGCGCATGATCAATGCATCGGGTTACAAAGTCTGGCCAGCCGAAGTTGAAACGCTCATGTACGCACATCCTGCGATCCTGGAGGTTTGTGTGGTTGGCGTGGCTGATGAAAAACGAGGTGAAACGGTCAAGGCCTGGGTGGTGCTGCGAGATGACAAACGCAATGATGTGACGGAACAGGACATTATGGACTGGTGCCGGGATGTGATGGCGTCCTACAAAGTGCCACGCATTGTCGTCTTTACGGACGCGCTGCCCAAAACCGCCTCGGGAAAAGTGCTGTGGCGGGCCCTAGGGTGATTTGCCACATATGAAATATGAAATAATGGAACACTGGCGCCCTGCGGGACGCACAGATTCATACAAAGGAAAGAACAGGTAAGACAGATGATCAATAAATTTATGGACGATATCCACGCGGCCGTCGCCGATGTATTCGATGGCGCCACGGTGCTTATCGGCGGGTTTGGCGGAGCCGGGCATCCTACGGAATTGATTCACGCTCTGATAGAGCAGGGTGCGAAGGAACTGACAGTGGTCAATAACAATGCCGGTAACCACGACACGGGGCTGGCAGCACTGATCAAGGCAGGACGCGTACGCAAAATGATTTGTTCATTTCCCAAGGCGTCGCATTCTTATGTGTTTAACGAGATATATAAAGCCGGCAAGATTGAACTCGAGTGTGTGCCGCAGGGAACCATTGCAGAACGCCTGCATGCGGCCGGCGCGGGCATCGGCGGCTTCTATACACGTACCAGTTACGGTACTGACCTTGCCAAAGGTAAAGAGACGCGCAACATCGACGGCGTGAATTACGTTTTTGAAAAACCCATACACGGTGACTTTGCACTGGTATTGGCGGAGAAGGGTGATCGCTGGGGTAACCTGATCTATCGCAAGGCGGCTCGTAACTTCGGTCCGGTAATGTGCATGGCGGCAAAAACCACGATCGTTCAGGTCAAAAAGAAAGTCGAGCTTGGCGAGCTTGATCCTGAAACGATTATCACACCCGGAATTTTTGTGAATCGGATTGTAGAAGTGCCCAATCCCGCAGTCTCCAGCTAAGCAGGTCAAATCATGGATAAATTGAATAGAAATCAAATGGCGGAACGCCTGGCCAGAGATATTGCTCCTGGCAGCTATGTAAATATTGGAATTGGTATGCCAGAGCTGGTTGCCAATTATCTGAAACCCGAAGACGAAATCCTGTTGCATAGCGAAAACGGTATTCTGGGGATGGGGCCGGCTGCAACCGGAGATCAGATCGATGGAGAACTCATTAATGCCGGCAAGAAGCCCGTTACGCTGCTTACCGGGGGGGCATTTTTCCATCACGTCGATTCATTCGCCATCATGCGCGGCGGCCACCTGGATCTGTGCATTATGGGTGGTATGCAGGTGTCAGCTGAAGGTGACCTGGCAAACTGGTCACTGGGCCGGGAAGGTGAACCTCCTGCTGTTGGTGGCGCGATGGATCTGGCTGTCGGTGCGCGCAAAGTTTACATCCTGATGGAGCACAATGCCAAAGACGGATCGCCCAAGATTCTTGAAAAATGCACCTTGCCCGTGACGGGGCTGAGTGTGGTCAGTCGTGTCTATACCGATATTGCGGTCCTTGAAGTGACACCTGCCGGCATGAAGGTTGTGGAGAAACTTGTCGATATCACAGATGAGCAGCTGCAAGAGCTGACTGGCGCCAGATTGATTTTCGAGTGATTGACCTTGGGTTGCAGACTTCCGGACATGGATCATGGCCAGTCCGGATGTGGATCGTCGCCAGAAAGACGACAGTCCATGTCTGCAAAGCCGTACAGGTCAGGAAAATCGCCGACTCCGTAAAGATACAGGATTTGAAAATTCAATAACCAGAGGAATGAGATGAATAACGCTTATATTTGTGATGCAGTTCGCACCCCTATCGGGCGATACGGCGGTGGATTGTCTTCTGTTCGCACAGATGATCTTGCGGCGCTGCCGATCAAGGCCCTGATGGAACGCAATCCCGGGGTTGATTGGAGCAAACTCGATGACGTCATTTACGGTTGCGCCAATCAGGCTGGCGAAGACAATCGCAACGTGGCACGTATGGCGCTGTTGCTGGCCGGCATTGATGTACAGGTCCCCGGTGCAACATTGAATCGTCTGTGCGCATCCAGTCTGGATGCCGTGGGAACGGCAGCCCGTGCCATCAAGTCCGGCGAAGTGGATCTGATGATTGCAGGCGGGGTCGAAAGCATGTCGCGCGCCCCGTTCGTCATGGGCAAGGCGGACTCCGCGTTTTCACGTGCAGCGAAAATTGAAGACACCACCATTGGCTGGCGCTTCATCAATCCGAAGATGAAGGCTGCTTATGGCGTAGACTCCATGCCGGAAACCGCAGAGAACGTTGCAGATGATTATAAAATTTCGCGCGCAGATCAGGACGCTTTTGCACTGCGCAGTCAGCAGCGTGCAGCCAAATCTATTGCAGATGGCATTTTCAAGGACGAGATCATTCCGGTCAGTGTTCCGCAACGCAAGGGTGATCCGGTTGTTGTTGACACCGACGAACACCCGCGCAATACCACGCCTGAAGCGCTGGCCAAACTCAAGGGCGTGGTACGTCCCGATGGCAGCGTAACAGCCGGGAATGCGTCAGGCGTGAATGATGGATCATGCGCTTTGCTGCTGGCTTCTGACGAGGCGGTAAAAAAATATGGCCTTAAGCCCAAGGCACGCGTTGTTGGTATGGCTGTGGCCGGTGTCGCACCGCGCGTCATGGGGGTCGGCCCCATTCCTGCAGTTCGCAAGGTTCTTGAAAAAACCGGTCTGACCATCGAGCAGATGGATGTCGTCGAACTGAATGAGGCGTTCGCTGCACAGGCGCTGGCTGTCACGCGTGATCTGGGTCTGGCGGACGATGCTGCCCACGTGAACCCTAATGGTGGTGCAATCGCTCTGGGACATCCACTGGGGGCTTCTGGCGCCCGTCTGGTGACCACGGCAATGTATCAGTTGCAACGCACCGGTGGCCGTTACGCCCTATGCACGATGTGCATTGGTGTTGGGCAGGGTGCCGCGGTTATTATCGAGCGCGTATAAACCTGCGGTGAATGAACGTTTGGCTAGCGGTTGTTAAGCGTTCATTCTTTCAGCGTTCGAACTGTTAATTCGTTCAACACTCGAACGCACACGTAGCGCACATAAAAAATCGGCCCGTCTGTGGACGGGCCGATTTGCTTTCTGCCGCAGGACTGATCAGTGTCCCAGGATTTTTGACAGGAACAGTTTGGCGCGGTCGGAGCGCGCTTCCTGATTGCCGAAAAATTCCTCTTTGTCGCAGTCTTCAACAATCTGGCCGGCATCCATGAAGATCACGCGGTCGGCCACTTTTCGGGCAAAGCCCATCTCGTGGGTCACCACCATCATCGTCATGCCTTCTTTGGCCAGATCGACCATGACGTCCAGCACCTCATTCACCATTTCCGGATCCAGCGCGGATGTTGGTTCATCAAACAGCATCGCCATCGGATCCATCGCCAGTGCACGGGCAATGGCAACACGTTGTTGCTGACCACCCGAGAGCTGACCAGGGAACTTGTCCTTGTGTTCGATCAGACCGACGCGCTCAAGCAGCTTGCGGCCGCGTTGCATGGCTTCGTCCTTGGAACGGTCAAGGACTTTGACCTGAGCCAGAGCCAGATTTTCCATCACTGACAGATGAGGGAACAGTTCAAAGTGCTGGAACACCATACCGATTTTTGAACGCAACTTAGGCAGATCGGTCTTGGGGCTGCCAACGGATGTACCGTCGAAAAAAATCTCACCCTTCTGAAAGGGCTCCAGGCCGTTGGCCGTTTTGATCAGCGTAGATTTGCCTGAGCCGGAAGGCCCGCAAACCACCACAACTTCACCTTTATTGATGTCGGTTGTGCAATCGGTCAGAACCTGGAATTTTCCATACCATTTACTAACGTTTTTGAATTCAATCATAGCCATGGAGAAATACCTTATCGAATAATCGTCAAACGCCGATCGATAACTTT
>JAFAGQ010000018.1 GCA_023422555.1 Pseudomonadota bacterium | reverse complement strand
CCGATGATGTCTGTGTGGTGCACAAACAGATCTTTACCACCTGAGGCGGGCTTGATGAAACCAAAGCCTTTCTCGTTATTAAACCACTTTACAATTCCTGATTCTGTCGACATGTCGATTTCCTGATATATAAAAAACTGAGATAAAATCCTATCTCTTTGGACAAGACTTCAAGACGACACATGCAAACAGTACCGCTGTACACAGAAGCATATTTCGTATAACCGAAGCACGGCTTCCTTTAACTTGAATATCTTATACGGTGACACTATGTCGGTAAAATTAATCTATGTCAATGAAAATTTGTGCTATTTCATATAGAGAATCGACATAATTCTGAAAGAACCAACAAAAAGCCCGGGTAATCCCGGGCTTTTGACTTAATAAAATGGCGCTTTAGCCAGTCACTTCATTGTTTTCACGGCTAAATACAAAGGCATCGTCCTTCACATCCACCAGGATGGTGTCACCCGGCCCGAATTGCCCTTCCAGGATTTTTTTGGCCATGCCATTTTCCACATGTTGCTGAATTGCACGTTTCAGAGGGCGTGCGCCGAACACAGGATCGAAACCACTCTTCGCCAGCAGCGCCAGGGCCGCATCGGAAATATGCAAATGCATATCCTGTCCGGCCAGACGGGCAGACAAGCGATCCAGCTGAATCCGGGCAATGGACGAAATCTGCGAGCTATCCAGCGAGTGAAACACGATCACTTCATCAATCCGGTTAAGAAATTCCGGTCTGAATGCCTGTTTTACGTCCTCCCAGACCACTTCCTTGATGGCTTCGTAAGACTCCCCAGCCATACTCTGAATGTGCTGGGAACCCAGGTTGGAAGTCATCACAATAACGGTGTTGCGAAAATCCACCGTTCGGCCCTGTCCGTCAGTCAGACGTCCGTCATCCAGCACCTGCAGCAGAACGTTGAAGACATCCGGGTGTGCCTTTTCCACTTCGTCCAGCAGAATGACGCTGTAAGGCTTGCGGCGCACCGCTTCCGTCAGATAGCCGCCCTCTTCGTATCCGACGTATCCTGGGGGCGCACCAATCAGGCGGGCAACGGAATGCTTCTCCATGAACTCGCTCATATCAATACGAACCAGATGCTCTTCGGAATCGAAAAGGAAACCGGCCAGTGCCTTGGTCAGCTCTGTTTTACCCACCCCGGTTGGTCCCAGGAACAGGAACGAACCATAAGGTTTTGAAGGATCGGAAAGACCCGCACGGGAGCGCCGGATGGCGTCTGACACCAAGGTGACGGCCTCGTCCTGACCGACCACGCGCTTGTGCAGGAATGATTCCATTCCCAGCAGTTTTTCGCGTTCACCCTGAAGCATTTTCGACACAGGAATACCTGTGGCGCGAGAGACAACCTCGGCAATTTCTTCGGCACCCACTTCAGTCCGCAGCAGACGCGGCTTGACCTTGTCGGTTTCCTCGGCCTCGGCCGCTTTCAGGCGTCCTTCGAGTTCAGGCAGACGGCTATACTGCAGCTCAGCCAGTTTTTCGTACTGTCCCTTGCGTTGATGCTCGGCCATTTCTGCCCGCACTTTTTCGATCTCTTCTTTAATCGACTGCGCACCCTGCACTGCCGCTTTTTCAGACTTCCAGATTTCCTCAAAGTCGTTATACTCGCGCTGCAGTTTTTCCAGCTCGTCTTCGATGGCTTTCAGACGACGCGCAGAAGCGTCATCCGTTTCCTTACGCACGGCTTCCCGCTCAATTTTGAGCTGAATAATCCGACGATCCAGTCGGTCCATGACTTCGGGTTTGGAATCAATTTCCATCCGGATGCGCGCGGCCGCTTCATCAATCAGATCGATCGCCTTGTCAGGCAGAAAACGATCAGTGATGTAGCGGTTGGATAGCTCAGCCGCGGCGACAATGGCCGGGTCGGTAATATCCACCCCGTGGTGCACTTCATACCGCTCCTGCAGGCCGCGCAGAATGGCAATCGTGGACTCCACGTCCGGTTCATTCACCAGAACCTTCTGGAAGCGGCGCTCCAGCGCTGCATCTTTTTCGATGTACTTGCGATATTCATCCAGTGTGGTGGCGCCGATGCAGTGCAGTTCGCCGCGTGACAGAGCCGGTTTGAGCATGTTGCCGGCATCCATCGCGCCCTCGGCTTTGCCTGCGCCCACCATCGTATGGATTTCGTCGATGAAGACGATGTTGCTGCCGTCATCCTGTGCCAGTTCCTTGAGAACGGCTTTCAGGCGCTCTTCGAATTCGCCGCGATATTTCGCACCGGCCAGCAACGCCGCCAGATCCAGTGACAGCACGCGCTTGCCGCGCAGAGTTTCAGGCACCTCATCATTGACGATACGCTGCGCAAGGCCCTCGACAATCGCCGTCTTGCCCACACCAGGCTCACCGATCAGTACCGGATTGTTCTTGGTTCGTCTTTGCAGGATCTGGATTGCGCGGCGAATCTCGTCGTCACGGCCAATAACCGGATCCAGCCTGCCCTCCCGGGCTCTTTCGGTCAGGTCAGTCGTGTATTTTTTCAGCGCTTCACGATTGCTCTCGCCTTCCTGGTCCTGGACTGCAGCCCCACCGCGAACGGCTTCAATGGCGGCTTCCAGCGCCTTCTTCTGCAGACCGGAGTCGCGCAGAATGCGCCCTGCCTCGCCCTTGTCATCGGCCAGGGCTAGCAGAAACAGTTCACTGGCGATGAATGCATCGCCACGGCGGGCCGCTTCTTTATCAGTTGCATTAAGCAGGCCGTTGAGCTCACGGCCAAGCTGCACATTACCATCGGAACCCTGTACCTGCGGCAGCGCCCGAATGGCGCTATCGAGCGCCGGACCAACGCGATTGATGGCAACGCCGGCGCGCGCCAGCAGGCTGCCTGCGCCGCTTTCCGTATCGGCGAGCAAGGCCGATAGCACGTGCACGGGCTCTATGTACTGATTATCGTTACGCGCAGCAATGCTCTGGGCATCGGCCAGCGCCTGTTGAAACTTGGTTGTCAGTTTGTCAAATCTCATGTTTTTTCCCAAATCATTCATTGCGGCCATCCGTGGATGGCCAGGTTGATTAGTACATAGTGACTAACCCCTGCATTTCAAGATGTAAAACGGAACAGTTTTTGACAGATAGCAACGACCTTGGCCGGGTATACCGACCACAGCCGGTACAATCCAATTTTACCCATCCCGACTGACCAATTAATGAAAGCAGGCCTGTCTGAAGCCACTCTACGCCCAAATAACGCGAATGCCAATGATATGAAGGCATTGCCACAGCTGGTTGTCCTGGACACCTGCGTGCTGATTTCAACCATCCTGAAAAACCTGATCCTGAGGCTGGCTGAATCGGGAATGTTTCAGCCTATCTGGGCCGAGTATATTGGCGAGGAATGGCGCAGAAACGCCAGCCGCATATGGGATACTCCCCCGGCCCAGATCGAAGCGGAATGGCAGGACATGCAACAGGCATTTCCGCAGGCTAATATGGGTATCGTCAATGACTTTGAAGCAGACCTGTCCAAAAGTGACCCCAAAGATTTCCACGTGATCGCAGCCGGCAGGGCTGCGCTTGCCACGTTTCGTGGTAAAAGCGCGTGTATCCTGACCCGGAATCTGCGCGACTTCAATCGCAGCGAATTGCGGCAGCATGGCCTCTCGTTGCTTTCTCCCGATGAGTTTCTGGTGCTCTGCTACGAGCGCGATCCCGAGCGTTTCGTTCAACTGCTCGCGCTGATTCCCGATGATGCCATTGCCATCGGCAGGCCGGCGGAACCGCTGGAAACGGTGCTCAGACGCGAGCGGCTGTTTCGACTTAATAATCTGTTGATGCAGGATGCGGGCACTGAAGCCTGACCCTGTCGTCTGTTAATAAAATCGGAGACATAAGCGCCTTATGTGCATTATTTATTTGTCTATTGCGAAAGACCCGGCCTGGCCTTTGTATATCGCTGCAAATCGTGATGAGTTCCACAACAGGCCTGCCCTGCCCGCTGCGCCCTGGGATGCCAATCCGGATATTTTTTCGGGACTGGATCAAAGTGGCGGCGGCACCTGGCTGGGCATCAATCGCAATGGCCGGTTTGCCATGCTCACCAACTATCGGGATCCCTCAGCATTCAATCCGCAGGCGCCGACCCGGGGCATGCTGGTCAGCGATTTCCTGGAATCCGACAGGTCTGCCTGCGATTACGCGCAGGATATCTGGAAAACCGGCGATGCCTATAACGGCTTCAATCTGATCGTCGGCGACGCCAGCGGCGTGTATTACACGGGCAATCGGCAGGAGACGCCGCCCTTGGCCCTTGGACGCGGCAGCTATATTCTGTCCAATCATCTGCTGGATACACCCTGGCCCAAAGCAGAAAGACTTCGCAATGCACTGGATGCACTCTCTCCTGGCCGATCCGTTGATGTCATGGACAATGTCTTTTCCTTGCTGCACGACACTACACCTGCGCCGGATGATGCCCTGCCCGACACAGGTCTGCCACTGGAACGAGAAAGATTGTTGAGCAGCCCTTTTATCATCAGCGACAATTACGGAACCCGCTGCTCCTCCATCGTCGCCGTAGACAGCCTGGGCGATGCGACCTTCAGCGAACTCACCTATGCTCCCGATGGTACGGAAGCGGGCAGACGGGACTGGACATTCAGTATGCTCGCCTCCTATCGATATTGAAACCGGCTATGCGGGAAGAACCCCCGGTATTCCTGGATCAGGCGACTCAGGGCATGCGCATTCAGCGTTACAATAGCCATTCCGTCATTTTGACCTGAACACTGATTGCTCAAGCCATGGATCGATTCACCCAACTGGAAAGTTTCGTCGCAGTCGCTACCCTGGGTACGCTGTCGGCTGCAGCAAAGCAGCACGGAATTGCACCCGCCATGATGGGGCGTCGCATTGACGCACTGGAAGAGCGTCTGGGTGTCAAATTGCTGATTCGATCCACGCGCAAATTGACGCTGACACCGGAAGGCCATGCTTTTGTCGAAGAGGCGCAGCGCATCCTGAAAGATCTCGCCGAGACAGAAAGCCAGATTACCCAGGGCAAGGTCAAGATCGCCGGACCACTGCGTCTGACCGCCCCTGCCGGATTTGGTCGACAACACGTTGCACCGCACCTTCCCGATTTCTGCCGCGATCACCCTGATGTGCGGGTCACGCTGGATCTGACCGACCGTATCATCGACATGTTTGAAGAACAATATGACTGCGCGATCCGTATCGGCGATCTGCCGGACTCGCAGCTGATCGCAGTAAAGCTGGCGGAAAACCGTCGTGTTGTGGTGGCGTCGCCAGACTATCTGAAACGCCATGGCACACCGGCCAGACCATCAGATCTGGTCAGTCACGAATGTCTTTCTTTTGGTCCTCAGGGTAGCCAGAGCAAAGGCTGGCTCTTCCGCGAAAATGGCAATACCCAGGCGTTCAAGCCAGCCGGGCGACTGGCATGCTCAGACGGTAGCGTGTTGCACGAATGGGCGCTTAATGGTTTTGGCCTCTCCTGGCGATCCTTGTGGGAAGTACAGGCCGATCTGAACGCAGGACATCTGGTTACCGTTCTGGACGATTATGCAACGGCGCCCAATGGCATTTATGCGGTCCTGCCAAACCGCAAGCACCTGCCGCAACGAACCCGCAGCTTTATTGATATGCTGAGGTCTCATTACGAAACCCGGGGTTACTGGGATTCCGTTGCCGGTCGTAAACCGGACTGATCTACCCACTCCTGTATCATCACTTCAATGGTGATGCATACCGGAGACTCACCTTTGACGAATCTGCCGGCAAATACCTCGCCAGCATTATTCGCAACCATCCCGAAGAGCTCGACGTCAGGCCTGCCCTCACGATTGACGCGGATATGCCCGTTCATACTCAGAATTTCAACAGCGAAACCTTCTACCTTTACCAGGCGCGGTACACCATCATCGGTCATGACTTCCAGACTGGACTTGAAAAGACTGCCCAGCCCGCCTTTGATGACGCCCTGCTCGATGTTGTGCTCCCGACAGATATCCTCCATGCCGGTGACCAGATCATCGTTGCAGAAAAAACGCGCATTGATAACACGACCCGGCTGACAATTGCTGATCGTAGAATCCATATCTGTCGTCTCCTTTCTTTACTGTTCAGCCTGGCCCTCGGCCACGGCAGAGCACGCAACTGCATCACGTTCGCGATATGTCGGATGAAATACAAACATGCCCGATGTTGCATCCAGCTTTGCGGCAAATCCGATGTCATCGCTCGCACTCACATAGATACGCAAGCCGCTGTGCCCCACTATGCATTTGTCAGTATCCAGATGCCCTCCCAGCAGCTGACCTCTATCCGCAACCAGGCAGCCATGACAATGCAGCATGGGTTTGTCCTCACGGTCAATGCCAAAAATTCCCATCGCAGAAATCAGCATGGATCCTGCCAGATGATTGGGTGCGCCGTATTGCGCAATCCATCTGCCTGCGGGATCGGGATAGCCCGTATAAAAGACCGCAGATTCAAGTGTGGCACCCATCAAATCCAGATGCGCGGAATGTATCCGCTGCTCATTGAACGCTCCGGACACACCCTGCCAGATGGATTTTCCTGGCGCCACATCCACCACAAACCGGCGTTGCGCCTGTCCGGCCAGAGAAATCACACGCGAATTAAGCCGTTGCATCTTCCAGCACCAGTTTCTTCAGGTCTTTCTTAACGATTTTGCCGTAGCCGGATTTGGGCATTGAATCCCAGAAATAATACCTGCTGGGATACTTGTAGCGCGCGACCCGGTCTTTCAAATGTTGGTTCAGGCTTGCCTCATCTGTACGACAACCATTCTTGCATACGACGACGGCAACACCGGTTTCACCCCACTTTTCATCCGGCACGCCAAACACGGCCACTTCGGAAACCGCTTCATGAGTCAGCAGCGCTTCTTCAATCTCGCGAGGATAAACATTGGAACCGCCGGAGATGAACATGTCCGACTCTCTGCCGGTTATATACAAATATCCTTCGGCATCCAGATGACCGAGATCACCTGTATGGAACCAGCCAAATCTGAAGGCCTTTTCGTTGGCAGCATCATTGCTGTCATAACCCATGCAAACCGCCGGGCCCCTAACACATATTTCACCTGTGATTCCTGGAGCACAACGCTTGCCCTCTTTGTCCAGAATGGCAATTTCCATTCCGGTGCGCGCGTAACCGCAAGTCCCGATTCTGGCATCATCGGCGGCATCATCTTCCTGATGCATATGAGCAGGTAATACCGTGATATTGCCGGTCACTTCGCCAAGTCCGTAATACTGCACCAGCACCTTGCCCAATTTGCGCAAGGCAAATTTCTGGTCCGCACGATACATGGGGGCGCCTGCGTAAATGACAAACTTAAGCGACGAATGATCGAATTCATCAACTGCCGGATCCTCTGTCATGCGTTTGATGATTGTCGGAACTGTAAACATATTGTCTACACGATGCTTTTCGATGAGCTGCCAGGCTTCGGCACAATCGAGCCTCGCCGAGACGGGCAATATACTTGCCGCGCCGCGTGCCGTATTGACAATGGCATGGATACCCGCACCGTGTGATAACGGCGCCACCACCAGCGATCGCGAACGATGGTCAATGCCGGGAAGCAGATCGGCAAGATGATTGGTTATGACAAATGCCATCTGTCCGTGTGACAGGACACCCGCTTTTGGAAAGCCGGTCGTTCCCGAAGTAAAGAAGAACCACAAGGGATCCTCATAATCCACATCCACTGCCTGAAAATGCCCGTCTGCACGATGCTTTTCCAGCAGATCGTCGTATTGCAACTGTCCATCTTCTGCTACGCCAATCGCAATCACATGCCTAACCGAATCGGAAGCCTGGCAGCATCGTTCGGCGTGCCCCAGGAATCCATCATCATAAATGACGACCGAGGCGCGACTCGCCTTTGCCAGATAGGCAATTTCCGATTCCGTAATGCGTACGTTGGTGGGGACCCAGATTGCGCCAAGCTTGAAGGTTGCCCAGCAGCTTTCAAAAAGCTGCACATTATTGGTCGAGTGGATCAGCACGCGATCACCCTTTTTCACGCCTAAAGATGTCATGGCATGCGCAAGCGCGTCGACCCGCGCGTTCAGTTCGGCCCAGCTATACGTTTTCGCCCCGTGAATCAGGCCAGGTTCATTGCCGAACCGCAGGCTCACATCAGTCAGGAAACTGCCAATATTTTTTACAGGCTTGAGCATAGACACAATCCAGGTTGAAACGGGTGACGATTATTCTTGCTGTATGACAAGAATTAAGGATACAGATAGCATCGAGGAACGATGCGGCCGGCCATCCGGGTTCGTTACGGACGTTCCAGAATACTCACATAATTGGCCACCGCCGATCCACCCATATTAAAGACTCCGGCTCGGTCCGCTTTTGCCAGCTGCATATCCTGCGCCTGTCCGCTCAGTTGCATGGCCGCCATCACATGCATGGAAACGCCCGTCGCGCCGATAGGATGCCCTTTGGACTTGAGCCCACCCGAGGGATTGACCGGCAAACGCCCTTCCCGGTTCGTAATGCCATCCTTGATGATGCCGGCACCCTTGCCAGGCTGCGCCAGCCCCATCGCCTCATACTCGATCAGTTCGGCAATGGTGAAACAATCATGCGTTTCCACCAGCGACAAATCATCAAGACTCAGACTGCTATCGGCCAGCGCCTTTTGCCAGGCGAGCGATGCACCTTCAAAGCTGATCGGGTCGCGACGGCTCAGTGGCAGAAAATCATTGATCTGTGAGGTCGCCCGAAAACGCACATGGTTTTCAGCCTTCTGCACGTCTTCTGCACGACAGATAATCAGCGCGGCGGCACCATCAGACACCAGTGAGCAGTCGGTCCGCTTAAGCGGACCGGCCACAAAGGGATTTTTTTCAGATTCGTTTCGACAAAACTCAAAATCGAAATCCTTTTGCATATGCGCATAAGGATTGGACAGGCCGTTGTGATGATTCTTTGCGGCGATCAGAGCCAGTGCATCGGATTGATCTCCGTACCGGTCGAAATACGTTTTGGCAATCACGTTGCCGAACAGGCCTGCAAACCCGCCGGCAATGTCTGCTTCCTCTTTGGCATAAGAACATTTGAGCAGTACCTCGCCGATAGCGGGCGTTGATAGCTCGGACATTTTTTCAAACCCCAGCACCAGCGCATAGCGACTGCGTCCGCTGGCTACGGCATTGAGTGCTGAATGAATCGCGGCAGATCCCGTAGCGCAGGCGTTCTCCACTCTGACTGAAGGCACAAATCGCAATTGTGGTATCGCATTAAAGAGCAGAGACGAAGGAAAATCCTGGTAAAGAAAGCCGCCGTTGTAATGGCCCACGTGCAGCGAGTCAATGTCTTCGGGGCTCAGACCGGCATGCGCAAGGGCCGTTGTGGCCACCTCGGCGATCATCTGTTCGGGGTCGACCCCATCCTGTTTTCCGAATTTGGAATGGCCCCACCCTGCAATCGATGCACGCATGTTAACTCCCCTCCTGATTTGAATGAATGAGCCTGGCTGGCCGAAAAATGTATCTCAGTGTCCGGTGATGCCACTGGCCAGAAAGCCACCGTCTACCGGAATGACGTGACCGTTGACATAGGAAGCCGCGTCAGACGCCAGAAATAGCGCCACGTCGGCAATTTCCTGTGGCGTCCCGTAGCGCTTCATGGGTACTGCTGCCGTAAACGCGTCTCTTGCCGCCTGGGTATGCAGGGCTAGCGTCATCGCCGTGTCTACTGGCCCCGGTGCAATGCCATTAGCCGTGATACCAAATTCAGCGAGCTCCAGTGCCATCTGGCGGGTCAGACCAAAGACAGCCGCTTTGGAAGTGCCATATGCGGCGCGCCCCCAGCTTGCGCGCTCACCACTTACGGATGCAATATTGATAATGCGGCCGGACTGTTGCTTTTGCATCAGTCTGCCGGCATGCTGCGACATCAGAAAAGGTCCGGTCACATTGATTCGCATGACCTTCTCCCAGTGATCAGGCGGATAATCCAGATAGGCCACGGTCTTCGCAATCCCGGCGTTATTCACCAGCACATCACATCTGCCATAGTCGGCCTGAACCGCCTCAAAGAAACGTGCAATGCTGTCCGCATCGGACACGTCAACGGGAAAAAATCGGGCTTTCAGCGAGCGGGAATTCAGTATCGCCTCGACTTCACGGGAATCGGCCTCATTGACATCGGCGATGAGGGCTATGTATCCGGCCTCTGCAAATGATTCCACAATCGCACGGCCGATTCCACTGCCCCCACCCGTGACTACAACGACACGGGAATCGTTTGCTGCTGTCGCGCACATACCTCTCACCGCCTTTCAAAGAAATGGCTGTTTCTGAAGATCAGAGAAAACCAATAGAGAACCAGGGGATAAACGCAATGACAAAAGTCATTACCAGAAGCACAGCCAGGTACAGCCACATTCTGGGGATGACACTGTCGGGATTGACTTTACTGATGGCACTGGCCGAGTAGAAACCCACACCCAGTGGTGGCGCAAACAGGCCGATACCCATTGCCAGAATAATCACAATTGCATAGTGAACTTCATGAATGTGCAGCGCATGCGCGGCTGGAAATATCAGGGGGCCAAACAGAACAATGGCAGGAATCCCTTCGAGCACACTGCCAAGCAGCACAAAGAGCACAATGCTCACTGTCATAAAGCCAAACACCCCGCCTGGGATATGCGTCATGAAATCAACCAGCGTTGTGGAAAATCCCGACTGGGTCAGCGCCCAGGCCATTGCCGTTGCCACGCCAATAATGAGCAGGATGGCACCGGACAAGGCCGTCGATTCTATCAGCATGGGATAGATACGGGATTTTTCGACTCCACCAGTGATCAGCTGTACCAGAATGGCGTAGAGAATCACATAAACGATACCAATCGAAGCGACCTCAGTGGCCGTCGCCACGCCCTCAACAACGCATACCCGGATAATGACAGGCAGTATCAGCACGGGCAGTGCCCACAAAAAGGTTCGTCCGATTTCCGCCGCACTTGCGCGTTTGAGGGTGCCCTGGGAGGATTTGCGCGACTTCAGATAACAGACAAAGGCAATGGCCAGGGTACACACGAGAGCAGGAACCAGGCCCCCGATAAACAGCGCGCTAATGGAAACGCCACATACCGCACCGATGGTAATCAGTACGAGACTGGGCGGTATGGTCTCGGTCATGGCACCCGTTGCTGACAATAGCGCTGCCAGGTCATTTTCGTCTGCGCCCTTGCGCTTCATTTCAGGAAAGAGTGCAGGCGCCACCGCGGCCATATCGGCCACTTTTGAGCCCGAGATGCCCGACACCAGGAACATGGCGCCCAGCAGCACATAATTGAGTCCGCCGCGAATATGGCCCAGAATCGCGGACATAAAATCAATCAGTTTGCGCGCCATCCCGCTGATCTGCAGCAGCACGCCCAGCACGACAAAGAGCGGGACGGCCAGCAAAACAAGATGCGACGCGCCTTCATCAATACGCGTCACCACAATGGACGGCGGCACTTCGGCAATATTGACGACATAGGTGAGTGTGGCAATGCCAAATGAAAATGCGATTGGCACGCCGCTCATCACACAGGCGCCCAGCACAATAACAAAAAATACCAGCAGGTTCAGATTGCCCATATCATAAAGATCATCGGCAAAATACCAGAGCCCGTACCCGACTGCCGCAACGACCAGCGCGCCAGTCAGCACATCAAGCCAGCGCGAATAGACAATCAGATGCGTCACTGCAATGAATGCAAAAAGGCACATCCCTACCGGGATGGCAAGGGCACGGTAGCCATCGGGAATATTCAGGGCGGGCGACGTCACAACCATCTGGCCGCCGGCATGATGAAAACCAGGTCCGATCAGATAGGCGGCAAATACCAGAATAATGACCAGTCCGAGCGTTTCAAACCAGCTCTGAGCGCGTCGGGAAAATCGCGCGACCACGGCTGTCAGCCGCATATGCTCATGTCGATCCAGAGCAATCGCAGCGCCAAACATGCATAGCCAGATGAAGACAGACTGCGCCAGTTCATCCGACCAGATAATGGGTCGATGCAGATAATAGCGAAAGACAACGCCGGTGAAGAGCAATGCAGATTCGAAAACCAGCATTGCCACGGCCAGCATCGCCACCACATGCATGACGACTGTCTTGACGGAAACTACGATCCTGGTAAAGGAGTGTGCAGGAACGCCAGCCGACCGGCTGGCGAGACTAACATTCAAGAGAGCGCTCCTGTGAATTTCTCCAGGGTTGTCCACAGCTCATCGCCAAAGGTTTTTTTCCATTCATCATAAAAACCTGCATCTTTGAGCTTGCCACGGAACGCATTGGTATCCACGTCATTGAACGCCATACCTTTGCCTTCCAGGGTCTGTTTGACCGTCAGACTGAGTTTTGCCAGATCGTCGCGCTCTTTCAGACTGGCGTCCATCACATGTTTGCGGATGATTTCCTGCATGTCCTTGGGAATGGAAGCCAGCTTGTCCCGATTTGCCAGGAACCAGAACCCATCCCACATATGATTGGTCAGCGAGGCATATTTCTGGACCTCATACAGTTTGGCTGTCTCAACCAAGGTAATCGGATTTTCCTGGCCGTCGGCAATGTGCGTCTGGAGCGCTGAATAAGTTTCAGCAAAGTTGATGGTTGTCGGCGAAGCACCCAGTCCTTTGAACATGGAAGTCCATAAGGGGCTGGGGGGAACGCGCAATTTCACACTGTTCAGATCATCCGGTGTCTTGATCGGCTTGGAACTGGTTGTGATGATCCTGAATCCGTTATCCCAGATCTTGTCAAACGCAGTCAGATTCGAACTCTTTTCGATTTCCTGCCTTACCGCGGCGCCGAGCTCCCCGTCCATGGCCTTCCAGACCTGATCGTAATCCTTGAACCCGAATCCGATGCCCGAAATCTGCGTTTTGGAAATCAGCGTACCCATAATGATGGGCGACAAGGTAAAAAAGTCGACGGCTCCGGCCCGGATCTGTGAGAGCGTGTCGGTATCGTTCCCGAGCTGGCTGCTCGGATAGACGCGAATGTCTACAGCGCCATCCGTTTCCTTTTTGATCGCCTCCACCATTTCCTTGGCCCGGATGTTAAGTGGGTGCGATACGGGAAGGTTATTGGCAAATTTCAATCTGAAATCGGCGCGACGGGCAAAAATCACATCAGAATAGCCAAGACCGAATGCCGATGCTGCTGAGACAGTCGATACTGCTTTCAGAAAGCTCCTACGTTTAACTGCAGCCATTGTTCCCTCCTCCTGGGATAATTAAAACCGAAATGGACGCGTTGATCCCTTTTTATACGTTGTGATCCCCTGTGGTCCTTTGCGTCGGCCCCGTCCGCCGGCGATTCCATCTTGTCTGTTGTGTGATCACATTTCGTATAATTCAGAATATTGCATTTTTTTGCACGAATTTTCAACAGGGGTATGCCCGAATTGCCGGCGTCCGTCTCGGGGAAAATGCCCCTAGGCGCTCGCAGTGTCAGTCTGCTGGAAACCTGTTGTTCCCGAATGCGAACCGTCATCAAAGATCAGAGTGCGTTCCGGCCAGCGCATGGCAGCCAGTCGCGTCTGTCCTTTCGAAAGCTTGCCACTGCGTTCAAGAAACCGGGCGCCTACGCAATAGTCCAGGCAAAATACATTTCCGTTTTTTCCATGCCAGGCCAAAGGTGCAATCCCGGAAAAGAGCTCCCGGCCCCGCGAGATTTCCGATGACTTATCCTGTTGCGGATTGCGCCAGTAATGACCGATCAACACGGGAATTGTGTCGCTATAGTTGTCCCACCAGCGTACCCGTTGCACGAAACGCCATTCTCCTCCGCTGAAAAATGACTCTGTATCGCTGGCTTCGACCCCCGATGTCAGAACGCGTACCGGGTTAGCCATTTGTCTGAGTTCGCGCATGGCCGCCGTCCTTTTCAGAAACGGCACTTTGCTGTCGATATCCACAATTCGATCCCGCCAGGTTTCCTGCTCCGCCAGATAGTCGGCGAATTCAGGATGGGCCCTCATGATCGCGCTCGTCTGTGCTTCCCTGGCGTTGAAGAATGCGATCAGATTGTCAACTGAAACCGAGCGCAGGTCCTGGACAGACGCATCAACCCAGGCGGCGTGCACGACACGCAGCTGGGGACTGCATGCCATTAACGGCAAACCTGCGAAAAACGAGAGAATGGGCCCCTGCTCGTCTTTGCTGATACATTGCACTTTTCCGAACTTATCGTCACCCGCCGTTTTTTCATTCCAGAACCAGTTGTTGCCATCCTTGCGCTGGCCGCGAAGAAGATTGAGTTCGTGATTACCCATGACACAAATCGCATTGCCCGCTTCAACCATGGATCTGACGCGGGAGATAACCGCAGGACTATCCGGCCCCCGATCGCAAAGATCGCCAACAAAAACCGGTTTTCTTCCTTCCGGATGTTCACCCAATGATCCATAGCCCAGATGCGCCAACAGTGCATTCAGGGCATCTGCCTCACCGTGGACGTCTCCAATGATATCCAGCGGGGTTCGTGGAAGCTCGACAACGGCTTGATAATGACGGCTTGCGTTCATATGAAAAACTTCATCCTGTTCACATTATCGTGGGTGTAATAACTGTGCGATTGTATTGCAAAATGGAATTCACATTGATGTACGCGGTGTAAAGAAACCTGCAATTTCCCGCGGGATAGGCGTCATATAGCCTGGGTAACATTCCGATACGTAGGTGGATTGCCAACGAAGATTCGCTGTGTTTTACTGAAAACTCATGGACCACAAAAAGGAAAGTCAATGAAAGCCTTAACAACAGGTGCAATTATTGTTTCTCTTGCAGCCGTCGCTGGTTGCGCGTCACATGGATCAGATGACAGATATTCCAATCGTGCCGACAGGCCCGGGTATCATCAGGACGGCTCAGGTTATGACCGCATGGGCAACACATCAAACAACCACAATGGACCAGGCTACCGTAATGACGGCATGGGTCAGCGTACCGATGGCGGGCGTATGACGGGTCAACCCGCACGACACGATGGCAAGTGGAACAGCAGCGATCAGCCCAATCGCGTGCGTGACTGGCAGAACAACCAGAATAATGGTAGCTACAGAACCAATCAATAAGGGCATCAATACTGACGATTTGCCAGTACTATTTCTTGCCAACAGGAATGAAAATGACCCGAGATAATTGAGCTGGTACTGAAAATCCCGCGGTGCAGCATTAATAACGACGAAAAATTCGCCTGCATCGCCTGCCACCTCTTTTTTCAGCAAACCCGGCTCCAGGAGCAATATGTCGTGAGACCCCGTCTGTGTATGACGGATTAGCCGGATAACAGATTTGTCTGTTGTTTACCCGACGATACAGGTAACAGGCTGAAACCCCGTTAACGAAACTGCAAATTTATTCCGGATTGCTTGCCTTAACATAGGCATTGTCTACAACCCAGATGGGGAATATAAAATGAAGCTGATTAATACAGTCGCAATCGTTCTTTCCGCAATTCTATTATCGGGATGCATTGTTCACGATCATGGACGAGGTGGCCGCTGGCATGATCGTGATGGCTACCATGACCGTCACAACCACGATCGTCATGACCGCGGACGTTCTCACTGGTAAATAGCGTCGACGTAACGACCATTATCACATCAGGTGCGACGAAGCGTCTCATTAGACGTTAAAAAAATCGGTCAGGCGCGATGTCCTGACCGAATTTTTATGTGTTATTTTTCTGCCGCGGATAGCTCAGTCAACGCATGACTGGCCGCAGCAACATTCATTTTATTTTTTGGCAGCAACAATTACGCTGGATGCCTTGAAGATTGCAACCGCCTGCACGCCCTCTGCAAGCCCCAGAGAATCAAAGCTGGCGTTGGTTACCACAGCGCTGATCTGAACATTGTTGCCGGCGTCAAGGACCACTTCAGCATTAACAGCACCCTTTGTAGCAGAAATCACTTTGCCCGAAAGCTGGTTACGTGCAGAAAAAACCAGTCCGTCAACATTCGTGGCCAGAACGATGGAAGATGCCTTGATGAGCGCGACAACATCGCTGCCTTCGGTCAGCCCCAAATTTTTGGTACTGCTTTCTGTAATAATGGCAATGATCTGCTGACCGGCTGCTATTTCGATCGCAATTTCATCATTGACGGCGCCAGCGCGTATGGATTTCACTTTGCCTGGGAATTGATTGCGCGCACTGATTTTCATTTGTGATCCTGATATCTGGAGATTGAAGAACACACATTTTATCAGACCTGCAGGACCGCGGCTGAACACCGACTGAACAGAACTGCATCTGCACTATTCCAGTCGTCGGCCACCGACATTGCATTTTGGCCCAAAAGTATTAGACAGATATGAAAAGGACTGAGTTCTGCTCAATACAGAAATCAGTCCATGTGTCCAGTTAAGGCGACCTCTCTTCTGACTCAAAGGGGTCAGCTAACACAGTCGCCTTCCAGAGACTGGGCTTGATGCCCCCTGGCTATCTTACTTTTTATAGAGATGACGGCCAAGTACCAGCCCTATTGCCGCAGCCGCCAGCAATGCACCAAGGGGATTGCTGCGTGTGCCGTCAGCCAGACAATCGACAAACGAATTCACGGTATAGGACGCATGACCGCTGGCCTGACGTACCCTGCCCTCAGCCTCCATTTCCGGATCGTCAAAAACGTCTCCCAGGGCAGCTTGTCCTTTACCAACGAGCTCTTCGGCCTTACCTTTAATTGTATTTGCACTGGTCATAATTTCACCTTTTCCGCGGAAAAACCAGAGGCTGTCCTTCCGCATTCACTGTAAAAATGCCTCATGCCATATCTTTAACATAGATTAAGGTAAAGGTGGCTGAATTTTGACGAAGTTTGACGTCGACGCCTCGATCCGAAACCTATTGAAATTTCCAGTATTACCACTGCCCGTTACGGACGGTATCCATGTCGGTAACGAAAAATTGCACATGCTATAGTATTTCGATTGTCAATCCTGGAGCACCCTTTTATGCTCATGCAAAACCTTAGCCGAAATCTGACTGCATCCACGCTGATCGCTGTTCTTTGCGGGTGCGCAAGCAACGTCAAAACCGTCGAGAAGCCACCAGCCCCTGATCTTACCGTCAACGAATGTGCAGTATTGAGTAAAAGCTGTGTGTATGAAGGATCGTATGACAAAGATGAACGCGGTTATGCAGAGCAGGAAGCCAAACGACTGAACCAGGATCAGAAAATTCGGCTCGTAAGCAGCGTAACGCAGCCCGTCGTCAAAACCGATACGCAGCCGCAAGCCAAAGAAACAAAAGAAACCGCTGCGAAAAGCACCTCGAAAACAGTCGCAAAAAACACATCCAAAAAAGCAGGCAAAGGCGCGGCCAAGCCAGCACCCAAACTGGCCATAAAAACGGTCGCCAAAGTGGCACCAAAGCAAGTGGCCGCGAAGACGTCAAAATAACGGCGTCAGTTTGCCAGCCTGACTGTCGAGGGGTCGATGCCGGCCTCTCTCAGTACCAGGTCAAGATTTTCTTCTAACGTCAGACCGTCGCCGTCAGTATCAGCCAGCGACAGACCCAGTTCAAATACAAGCTGCTTCTTCAAAGAAATGGGTTCCGCATCTTCCAGATCTTCATCCGCACTGATGATGACTGGAGATTCGTTGAATCTTGAATAGCTGATGTCCATGTCGAGCTCCTCCTGTTGTTGGTGTTCTTCGATTGTACCCAGACAAGTCAGGACTGATGCCAAAAATTGGCTATCCAAAACACCAGGTTCGCGAATATCACATTTGCAATTTCCTGATAGGTTGTAGTTATCAGTCGATCCAAACATACGAATAGACGCCAAAATTTCTGTTATTTACCATGAAGTCCAAGGCAATGTTCATTCATTGCTTTTCAAATTGATTCTTAAAATACGGAGACTGATCATGGCCAAAGTGGTATGTGTTCTTTATGATGACCCTGTAGACGGATATCCGCAGCGCTACGCGCGCGACACCCTGCCGAAACTGGATAGATACCCTGACGGGCAGACTCTGCCGACTCCCAAAAACATTGATTTCAAACCCGGCGCGCTATTGGGAAGTGTCTCCGGGGAACTCGGACTGCGAAAATATCTGGAAGACAATGGCCATGAGCTGGTGGTCACTTCTAGCAAGGACGGCGCCGATAGCGTTCTGGATCGTGAACTGCATGATGCAGAGATTGTTATTTCCCAGCCCTTCTGGCCGGCTTACATGACTGCAGAGCGCATTGCAAAAGCACCGAAACTTAAAATGATTGTGACCGCTGGCATTGGTTCCGATCACACCGATCTGCAGGCGGCAATGGAAAACAATGTGACCGTTGCAGAAGTCACGTATTGCAATAGTCATAGCGTAGCTGAACATGTCGTCATGATGATTCTGGGTCTGGTGCGCAACTATATTCCTTCTCACGACTGGGTCCGCAAAGGCGGATGGAATATTGCCGATTGTGTAGCGCGCTCCTACGACCTTGAAGGCATGGAGGTCGGAACAGTTGCTGCTGGTCGTATTGGCTTGCGTGTTCTGCGTCTGCTCAAACCCTTCGATGTCAATTTGCATTATCTGGATCGCCATCGCCTGCCAGAGAGTGTAGAGAAAGAGCTGAATCTGACTTATCACGACAGCCTTGAAAGCCTGACAAAAGTATGTGATGTGGTCACGCTCAATTGTCCTTTGCATCCTGAGACCGAGCATATGATCAATGCGCAAACTTTGAAAAATTTCAAGAGAGGCGCCTATTTGATCAATACTGCCAGAGGAAAACTGTGTGACCGCGAAGCCATCGTTCAGGCACTGGAGAACGGTCAGCTCGCCGGTTATGCGGGCGATGTCTGGTTCCCACAACCCGCGCCGAAAGACCATCCGTGGCGGACAATGCCGCATGAAGGTATGACCCCACATATTTCCGGATCGACGTTGTCAGCACAGGCGCGTTATGCCGCCGGTACGCGCGAGATTCTGGAAAGTTATTTCGAAGGTCGCCCAATTCGGGACGAGTATCTCATTGTCCAGAGTGGTCAGCTGGCCGGCGCTGGCGCGCATTCATACAGCAAAGGCAATGCTACAACTGGTGCTGAAGAAGCTGCTCGCTTCAATAAAGCGGAGGCGCAGCCAGCATGATGTTATTTCCACGCTCCGGTTCCTTTTTCAAATTGCCTGCCAGCTATGTGCAGAAACTGTTTGGCGTCACCCTGGTGGGGCTGGGCACATTCATTGCCATACTGACCATTTGTCTGGCCGCAGAAGGTACTGGAGAAATGTGGATCATCGCGTCATTTGGGGCGACATGCGTATTGGTTTTCGGATTTCCTGCAGGACCTTTTTCCAAACCCAGAAACGTGATCGGAGGCCATTTTCTGGCCTCTCTGATCGGCCTTACGTTCCTGACGTTTTTGGGTCCTGGCTGGATACCGATGGCTGCGGCCACCGCCACTGTGGTCATGGTCATGATATTGACCGATACCGTCCATCCGCCTGCCGGAAGCAATGCTTTGGTTATATTTCTGAGCACACCAGGATGGTCATTTCTGCTTTTTCCGACACTGGCCGGCGCATGTGCCATTCTCCTGACTGCATGCCTTTACTGGAAAGTGATTGAACTGATCAAAGACAGTCGCAGTGCGAAAATCGTCAACCGATCCGAAACCTGATCGACAAACCAATATCCCAGCTTTCAGCACCTGTTGTGTAATCAAGGTCAACAGCGTCATTTCTATATGGACGGTTCCTGGCCCAACATGGCAACGCGCTCGCGTAATCCCAATCCGATAAATTGATCAATCACGGTGCTCATGACGGGACTGCGCTGACGCTCCCGCAAGAGAATCATTCCGACCTGCCGCTGAAGTAACGGCTCGACAGGAATTACGATCAGCTCATCCCGCATTTCATGCAGGCACAGCACACCTCGCGGCACAATGCTGCACAGGCCTGCACATCGCACATGTGCGTACAGCATAAAAATGGAATCCGTTTCAACAACGGGGACAACATCCAGGCCTTCCTTGTCGAATACGTCATTCATGCTGCGTCTTGCATGCATGTCGGGGGTCAGCAGACACAATGGTGCAGACGTGGCTTCCTGCCAGGTGATGGACGCCCTATCAGGAAATGGATTTTTATTTCGTGTAATGAATACATAATCTTCGGTGAACAACGGAACCCCTTCAAACTGCCTGCTCAGGTTTTCATCCAGATAAGTAATGCCCATATCCAGTTCGAAATCCTCAAGCTGCTTCAGTATCTCGGTAGTGGACAAGGAATATATCTTGTGGTGAATGTGCTCATGTTTTTCTATGCACACATTGGTAAATAATGCGATAAGAGAAATGGTGGTTGGGATGGCGCCAATTCTTACGGTGCCTGTTTTTTCTCCATTCTCGGATTGAATTTCGTGATGCAGACTTTCACAGTCGGCAACAATGCTTCGTGCCCACTTCAGAATGCGCTCTCCTTCCGGCGTAAACCCGTGAAATCGCTTTCCCCGTTGAACGATGGTCACACCAAGATGCTGCTCCAATGAACGAATCGTGCCCGAGAATGCGGGCTGCGATACATGGCACGACTGTGCGGCATGTCCAAAATGTTTTTCGTGAGCGAGCGCAACCAGATATCTAAGCTGCTTTAACAACATGCGAGTCATCTCCCCCATTTCGGGTATGGTTTCGATATATAGTCTACTATATATCGAAAACTGGAAATCTGGTGCTTATCGAGAGGAACACGGCAAGAGCCGCGACCGAAAATGCGCCCAGATCTCCTGGTAACAACTAAATTACAAACGAAATTCAGCACAATTTACATGGACAGTTTCCTGGTCACTTTTTCCATTCAGAAAGATGAAAATTTTCAGATGCGGCATCGCTCATTGGTCGACGCAATCAAGAGGATCGCCGATACCGAGCCCTGGGAAGAAACCGCCACACTCTATATATTTCAGGCTAGCGGCACAGCAGCAGCGATATGCAATTCTCTTTATACAAACAGCAAGCTGACCAGGAATGACAAAATTGTTGTCATCAACCTCGATAGCAAAATGCATGACTATAGAAATATTGAATATCCGCGCAAACTGCGCAGTACCATAGGAT
>JAFAGQ010000338.1 GCA_023422555.1 Pseudomonadota bacterium | reverse complement strand
AGGCGTGCCAGCAGCCAGTCATAAAACGGACGCTGGTCTTCAAATTCCAGCGTGCAGAAACTGTGTGTAATTCCCTCCAGCGCATCCTCAATGGGATGGGCATAGGTGTACATGGGGTAAATGCACCAGTCATTCCCTGTCCGATGATGGGGCGCATGACGGATGCGGTACAGCACGGGATCGCGCATATTGATATTGGGCGATGCCATATCCACTTTGGCGCGCAAGGCCAGACTGCCGTCCGGGTGCTTGCCTTCTTTCATCTCGCGCAGCAGTTTCAGTGATTCTTCAGGCGCGCGGTCACGCCAGGGCGAGTTCACCCCCGGAGAGGTCAGTGTCCCGCGGTTAGTACGGATCTGTTCCGGCGTCTGTTCGTCTACATACGCATAGCCACCGTTGATGAGCGCTTCGGCAAAGTCATACATATAGCCGAAATAGCTGCTGGCGAAATAGCGGTTTTCCTGATTGCTGACACCACGTGTGCTGAACCCCAGCCATTCGACGGTTTCATCGATGGCGTCCACATATTCCTGTTCTTCTTTCTCGGGATTGGTATCGTCAAATCGTAAATGACAGACGCCACCATAATCACGCGCCAGGCCGAAGTTCAGACAAATGCTTTTGGCATGGCCGATATGCAGATAGCCATTGGGCTCGGGCGGAAAACGGGTGCGAATACGCGCAGGATCCTTGGGCGCATTCTGCTGCACCGATGCAGGACCGGGTTCTCCGGCCCATTTTTTGGACTGGTAACGGTCATTGCTCAGGTCGTTTTCGATGATGGTGCGCAGGAAATTGGCGGCGGGAATCTCTGGTGTCGTGGCGGACATATTTTAAAATTTCAGTAAAACTACAATATCGTCCATTTTGCCATGTTCAGCGGTTAGACTCATGAGAATCGCTCAACTGCCCCGAAATTTAAACCGCTATTACGTATGTGGGATATTTCTTCTTTACAGCTGGCGAAACTGCAGTTTTTCAGTTCGCTTTCATTTTTCTCGGTATTCGGTCTGTGCACGGTTGCGCTGGGCTGGTTGCTGCTGTTTGCCAAATGCATGACGCATGGCAGGCAGGAGGACGGCCACTGGATGGAACTTTACCGATTCTGGGTGCGCATTTTTGCCCTGACCATGACAGTAACCCTGCTGGGCATGGTTTACCTGCTGATACAGGCGGGTTCGCTCTGGCCCAGTCTCTTTGTACGGCTGGGGTCGGTCACCGGGCCGCTGATCGTCCTGCTAGCGGCACTCACATTTACCACTAAGCTGTTCGTGATTGATGTCATGCTCTATCGACAGGGCTCGCTCGCGTCCTGGCTGCATAGCGCGTTCGTGGCGCTCGCTGCTGTGGGTCTGACAGCGATTTCGGTATTGCTGATCTGGTTTCAGAGCTGGCTGAACTTTCCTGCGGGCCTGGAAAGCGGTGCGATGCCCCTGGTTGTGAACGACTGGCTTGCTATGGCGCTTCATCCGCAGGCTTGGCCAAGGATGCTTTTCATGACGGCACTGGCCGGCCTGACCATGGGTTCACTAATGATATCCATCAGTGCCAGCGAGGCTCTGGCCAAACCGCTGAACCGGGCCGAGAATCTGGGCTTCTGGCTGGGCAGTATTCTGACCTTCGCAGCGCTGGCTGTCTCTGTTGTGAGCGGCTACCTGTTTCATGCAGATTTTTTCCGTAGGCCGCAGGCTCTGCCGCTGCCCGCGCAATGGGCAGTGAAGCTCGGGGTTGTGCTGCTTGTGTTGCTGACCATTGTCTGCCTGGCCCAGTGGCTTTGGTATCTGGCGCGACGCAGTGATTTTGGTCGTTTGCCCCGTCCCATGCTGCAAGCGATGGTGTGGATGGGGCCCGCGGGCTGGCTTGTTGTGAGTCTGACGCTGATCCTCCTGTCATTGCGCGATGGGCAGTTCTTTGTACACCAGGCAATTACGTTTGCCGAAGCGTTCAGCGAGCCGGATCTGCTGGTGGTCGCCGCGGTGACGCTGGCCCAGTGGCTCGTATTGGCATCCATTCTGGCAGGCTTTGTCTTTCTTGCCCAGCGCGCAGCCCGATATGGCGTGGTTCCAGTTCGTAAAATCCGGAGGACGGCATGATCGATACGCTTGCCGGTTCGCTGGGACTCAACAGTTATGATCCGGGATTCTGGATGCCCCTGCTGTGTTTTGTGGTTTTTCTGGGCGTCTGTGTGGCAGGAGCCGTTCTGGATGGAGTAGACTTGGGGGTAGGTATGCTTATCCCCTTTGCGCCGCCCGAGCACCGGGCTCGGATGTTTACCTTCCTGGGTCCCTGGCGTGATCTGAATGTGTTCTGGATTTTTCTGGGCTGCGGCATTCTTCTCTCGGCATTTCCCAAAGCCTGGGCCTATGTGAGTGCTGCGCTTTATTTGCCGCTCATGCTGCTGGCAGCCGGTTGTCTGCTGCGCGGTATTGCATATGAATTCAGGCTGCGAGCACAGGAGGCCCGACGTGGCGCCTTCACTGCGGCTTTCGCCCTGGGTTCGTTACTGACAGCACTGGGTCAGGGACTGATACTCGGCCGTCTGTCGGTCAGCTTCAGTTACGAAACCGGAAGTCAGTGGTTCGCCTTTTTCATTGCCGCCTGCGTGGTGGCGACCTTCATCCTTCTTGGCGCAACCTGGCTCCTAATGCGTGTCGACGATGAATTGCATCAGCGCGCCAGGGGCTGGGTGCGTCGCGCATCCCGCCTGACAGCGGCAGGCGTTGTCGCGGTGTCAGTCGCGCTGGGTATGGTCAACGGCGGCGTCTTCTTCAAATGGACTGAGACCACCCGGCTGCCGGTAGTGCTCCTGTGCTGGCTGGCACTGCTTGCCATGTTTGTCGTGATCGAACTGGTCGTCAGAAAAGTGCAGCACATCCGCATTCTGATCTGGCTGCCGTTTATTCTGACCGTTCTGATTGTCCTGAGTATGATTGCCGGGCTTGTCTTCAGCATTTTCCCATTCTTTGTGCTGGATGAACTGACCATATGGGAAAGCGTGACAAGCCTTGGGACGACACGTCTGCTGGTCGTGGCCTTTGCCTTTTTCCTGGTGGTTCTGCCTCTGGTGATGCTGTGGTACTACCGCGATCTGCTGGGCAAGGAACGCAAGGCCAAAGACGTCTCGTTTATGAAAAGGACGGATTGATTGAAAAGGGTCAGATTGATCAGGACGGATCGATCAGCGGCAGTTTGACCGTCACCAGAAGACCGCCGCTTTCACTGCTGCCCAGGGTGAGCTCACCGTTGTGTGCGCTTGCAATGGTTTCTGCCAGCGACAGGCCCAGTCCGACGCTGCCGGTCATGGTACGCGCGGAATCCAGACGCGAAAATGCGCGCAAGGCCTCTGCCCGACGTTCCGGTGCAATGCCATCACCATGGTCTGCCACAGACAGAATGGCGTGTTCGGACGTCAGTTGCAGTTCGACGTCCACAGGTGGCCGCCCGTGCTTGAGTGCATTGCTGATCAGATTGTCCAGGTATCGTCCCAAAGAGAGCGTATCGGCGCTGATCCAGGCTTCGCCTTGCGGTAACGGATGCAGATGCACCGGACTGCCAGCATCGTGCCAGGCCGCGACCCGCTCTTCCAGCCAGCTACGGATATTGAGCGGCTGAAATTTGTACGTGGCCAGATCCGATCCTCGGACATAACTGATGAACTGGTCGATCATATCCTGCATTTCGTGCACGTCGTTGCGCATGCCTTCTTTAAAGGCCATATCATCAGTCAGTTCCACACGCAGGCGCATACGAGCCAGCGGGCTTTTCAGATCATGGGGCAGGCCCGCCAGCAGGGTCTGCTGCAC
>JAFAGQ010000257.1 GCA_023422555.1 Pseudomonadota bacterium | reverse complement strand
GGACACCGCGTAGCAGCCTGCGGAGAGGTAGTCAGACATAAGAATGCGGTTGGTTCTTGTGCGGCCTCTGTGAAACAGGAACCCACCGAAGCACTTGCCCTCACCGGTTAAGGCAGTAGGAATCCCCTTTCTTTAGGGAGGGGAGGATGTCAAACAGTATTTATACGCCATTACGAGCTCGCCCACATACGGACCACTGCACATGTTGCAAATTAGCCCGACGATCTGATAGCAGTCATGATCCAGATCAACTTTGCCATCATAAAACTATGTAAAGACAAAACGGCCCTGTATATAATGAATCTCTGTTTATCAGGGTTTACCCTAGTTATGATGAAGCGACTCTATTGTGCAGCCCTCCTGATCGCGATCATTTCGCCAATGAATTGGCAGTTCCAAAGCGGGATGGCTCCCGGCAAGAATTTACAAAGCATTCAGAAACCGACGTTTGTTACGGGCGTACGCGGTTAATCTCTCACGTCTGGTGCACGACGACCCGCCAGCCACGCCCGAATATCGTCAAACGCGGGGATAAACGAAATAAGAACCAGGACGCATGCCAGCGGCACTGTTGCGATATAGCCGATATGGCTGAACCCCCAGGCACCCAGGGTTCCGCCGGAAAAAAATGCCAGGAGCAAGGCGCAGTGCAATTGCAGTCTGGCACGATCGGCCACCACAAAATGCGTGCCGTCTGTGGCAGTTCTTCCGCGATTCCAGTAAATCAGTTTGCCCAGTTCGATACCAATATCGGTAACGATGCCGGTTACATGCGTTGTCCGGATTACCGAGCGGGAGAGTTTGGTGATAAGGGCATTCTGCAGCCCCATCAGAAACGACAGCATCATGACCGTGATGGGAACGAAAAAACCCTGCAGATCAGCCATGCGCGTTCCCAGTACGCCGAAGCACAGCAGTAGTAAGGCTTCCAGCAGCAGCGGTGCCGCATATTCACTGCGCAATCGATGTACGCGCGCATAATTGACGATCATGGTGGTGCAAATGGTCCCGCAAAGGAAACATATCAGAGCCGCCACGCCACCCAGGACAACGTGATAGGCGCCCAGAATGAGTTCATCGGCAATAGTGGAAACAATGCCGGTCATATGCGAGGTGTACTGATGTACCGCCAGAAACCCCCCTGCATTGACGGCTCCGGCAATAAAAGCCAGAAGCGTGCCGATTTGTTTGTCGGCGCGTTGTGTGCGATCGGAGCCGGTAAGCGTCCGTGTGTATCGAAGCGGCATAGCGAGTGACAACCTGCCTGATTCTGAGCGCGCCTGCGTCTGACGCAGGGTGCAAGTTTGCGATTGGAGTGTTACATATTATATGCAAATTGAAACGTTAGTGTGCACGCCCTGCTCTGCTTTTTAGCCAGCGGTCAGAATCTGATAGCCTCCCAGTACAATCAGGCTGATAAAAAAGACTTTCCTGAAAGTTGATAGCGGCATTCGCTGGCGAATTCGCATTCCCAGATTCATACCAATCAGCGCCGGCACCAGCATAATGAGTGATAGCCCCGCCGCAGCGTGCGAATAACTGTGATTAATCCACAGTCCAAGTGCCAAAGCCACCGTGGATACGGTAAATGAAACGCCCATCGCCTGAATCAGAGAATCCCGGGAAAGACCCAGCGCCTGCAGGTATGGCACCGCAGGAACCACAAATACACCCGTGGCGGCGGTAATGAGACCCGTGATAATGCCGGTCAGGGGGCCAAGCCATATCTGTGTGGCCGGCGAAAAATGGACCTGACGTCCGCTCAGTCCCCAGCAGGCGTACAGAATCAGCGCGGCTCCCAATGCCACCGCCGCGGCGGCGCCTGCGGGGGCACCAAACACGACAGCCCCCGCCAGCGTGCCGACAAAAATACCCGCCTGCATCAGGCCGATTCTGCGCAATAGCGGTGGCAGATCGCGCATCGGTCTCATCTGCCAGATGTTGGTCAGCAAAGAAGGTACGATCAGCAGCGCAGCCGCTTGCGCCGGCGGCATGACAACAGCCAAAAGCGCCATGGATATGGTAGGCAGACCGAGTCCCACCACGCCCTTGACAGCACCAGCCAGCAGAAAGACAACCGTGATAATGACGATTGTGCTCAAAGCATATCCATCCAGCATGCCGTCCAGGAATGTATTCATAATTTCATCAACCTATGCTTGAAGTGCGTAACGCAGAGTATTCGTCAGGATTGGCCTTATGCACATGAAAATGGTTTTATCCAGGTAGCAAACCGATTTACATCGCAGTTATTCGTCGATTCATACTGGAATACCAACTAACGGACAGTCCTATTCTAGTTCCGCATGCGAGTGCTGAAAATCAGGAAAATACATCTGGTGCCTATGGAATTTCCTTAAACACAATTGCTATAATCTGCGAATGCGATTTGACCTGACTGACCTTCGACTGTTTCTGGCCATCCACGAGACCGGCACCATTACGGCCGCCGCTCGCAGATGCCATATAACAACCGCTTCCGCCAGTGAGCGCATCAAAGGAATGGAAGCGTCGCTGGGAGTCCTGCTGCTGGATCGCCATCACAAAGGCGTGAAGATCACTGCTGCTGGCCGCACTTTTCTTCATCACGCCAGCACGGTTGTGCAACAAATGGACCGGATGCGGGGTGATTTGAGTCAGTACAGCAGTGGCGTCAGGGGTCACGTCCGCCTGCTTGCCAATACATCTGCCTGCAGCGAATATTTGCCGACGCTACTGGGTTCATTTTTGCAGCAACATCCTGATATTTCGGTGGATCTGGAAGAACGCATTAGTACCGATATCACAGATCTCATTCGCAATGGTATGGTCGACATAGGAATTATTGCAGACTCCGCCGATATGCAGGGTCTGCAGGTGTTTTGGTTCGGCCCCGACCCGCTGGTTCTGATTACCGCAAGGGAAAATAAGGCGAATATTCCGGAAACGGTCAGCCTGGCTGATATCAGCCACATGGAATTTGCCGGCCTGATGACAGGCAGCGCACTTCACGAGCATATTGCCGCGCAAGGGCGACAGACAGGTCTGCAGCTGCATTATCGAGTCCGGGTTCGCAGTATTGACGCGGTTTGCAGAATGGTGGGAAATGGCGTGGGCATCGCCATCGTGCCGCTGGCCTCAGCATTGCGACACCAGGATTCACTGAAACTTGAGATTTTTCATTTGCAGGACAGGTGGGCCCAGCGCAACCTGGCGGTCTGTGTGCGTGATGTCGAAGAGTTGCCCGTCTATGTTCGGCAGCTGATGCAACATATTCTTGCTCACGCACCTGGTATAGAGACAAAAATGCCGAACATCGGCCAGCATCGATCGAATTCAAAAACTTGACATTTGTTAAGTTGTAGCGCGATCAGACCCACTCCTATAATGACAACTGCTCATTGCTTTTTGGGTGAATTCGCCAGCTTTTACAGCTGGCATTTTTTTTGCCCGTCGCTTGCAATTTGCCGCAACGCCGCAAATCTTGCTTTCCCATCTTCACTTTCCTGCAATCCGGTCGTCATTTCACCCTTTTTGGTACTCCAATACCATTTTTGTGATTTCCCTCACTCTATTTCTCGGTTCTTCACACTTGTGATTCTGTCGATTATTGTGATCGTCTTGGCCGTTTATATTCAATATTTTTCCCATTAGCGCCGGCTTCATCAATCCATTTCATATTTGTTTATGGAAATTGCAACGTTGTGTATGTAAAGCAACAAATAGTGGTTTTCACGGAATGCGTGAACTTGTAATCAAAATGTAAACTAGACCTATATCAAATGGAGGTCGGCCATGAATTCTGCATACCAACAAATCCATATCGGTCTGATTCGCAAGGCTGTCAACAAGTACAAAATCGCCCGCTCCTGTGGACAGAAGAACGTTGCCAAGGGTTACAAGCTTCAGGTTCGTGACCTGATTCGTACCTTCCGCGCCAGCGTATAACATTTTCTGACATCAGTCAGACTGGAATAGAACGCCCCGCGTTCTCGTTCCGGATCCACTTTGCACAGTTCAGCTCCCATGGCCATGCTGCTGCGCATTTTCTTTTTCTCGCTTCTCGCTTCTGACAATACCCTCTCTTCGCCGCCACTTTCAGATCTTCTGATATCACCGATAACCACATTCACTTTCAAATCAATACTCGCCCCTGGCACCATGCCGAGAATACGCCACGAACCCACTAACGCCTTTGCATGACACAAGTGATAGCGATGGCAGTACTTCGTTTTCGATGCCATACTACATACCGTTGACTGAGAATTGCCAGATCAACGAAATCAATAAAATTACAATTGAAAAAATCACAAATGAGGCGATATGGAAACATTTCACGAGCGCGTACGCAGCAGCTTCGATAAGCAGGGTTTGATGCAGACCCTGGGGGCAAAGCTATCGTCCGTTACTGACGGCGAAGTGCAGATCATTCTTCCGTTCTCGCCTCATCTTTCACAACAGCACGGTTACCTGCATGCAGGCGCAATCACCAGTATCGTTGACAGTGCCTGCGGCTATGCTGCGCTGACTCGTGCACCGGAAGGATATGAAGTGGTAACGGCCGAATTCAAAGTCAATTTGATGAGACCGGCGATAGGTGATGGTTTCATTGCCATAGGTAGAGTGCAAAACGCGGGAAAGATGCTGAGCGTCTGCACCGGAGAAGTTCGCAAGCTCGAGAAGGACGGAACGCAAGGCAAGGCAATTGCACTGATCCAGGCCACAATTGTGAATGTGAAGAGCGAAATCTGAGTTTCTCGGTCTGAGTGCCGCCATTTGTCGACATCTCACCTCACACCAGGAAACAACACATGCGGACAAGTTGTTTTCTTTTAACATGCGGGAAGCAAACTAAAGTCGTTTTTACAAATCAGAAAAGCCTGCCCTTGGTGTGTAACCCGAAATCGGGCATTGTTTCAAATACAAACGGACGTTTACAAGAGCGCAAAAGGTCGGATGTTATAAAAAAATGAACGAGCAGGTAGCTGCGTCCGGATTGATTCACTTTGCATAACTTTTGGGATCAATCGGGATTGCTGCCTGGATTTCATTAAAGGACCATCAATGAACATGAAACTCACAACACTGTCTGGACTGGTAATTTGCTGCGCAGGACTGACCGCATGCTCCACTTCTGGTGAAATTGGCAACGACCTTTCCCAGCAAACCGTCGAATACAGTTGCGGTCGTGACAGCACTCAGCCGCTAAGTGTGCAGTACACGTTCCAGGCTGATGAGCCTCAGACTGCCCGAGTCGTATATGCAAACCAGGCTGTTGAACTGACACGCGCCACGACGAGCAATTCCGATCTGGTGGGCAACACCTTCCGCGGAAATGGCTACACGTGGACGACAGAGAAATTCACACGTGAAAACGTAGACTCTGCCAACGGCAAGATGCTGACGCAGGAAGTGCAACAGCGCTCCGGTACCGGCCAGCCTTCCATGGTTAGCAATATCGTCGTTAAAGACTGCAAGGTCGGTGGCTGATAACACGGGTCCGATCAACCGAAGTTTACATCTGCACTAATACTCTTATTTGAAAGTGTTGCGTCGTGTGACGGCGTTAATGCTCTGATCCGTAAGCGTTGCGCCGATTGGCGCAGCGCTTTTTGTTTTTGTTTTTGTTGATCAGCCCGCCTCGACAGGAACAATGTGCTCGGCCGACACATAACCCGTACCTCGCGTCGCCCCTTGATCATGGTTCGAGGCTCATCTGAAATGAGCACGAACAGCGGCAATGCAGCACAGGCCTGGTTACTGCTACGGTCACGGCCACCGCCACGGCTACGATCACCACTACAGCACAGCTGAAGCAGATAGATGCTCATACAGGATAGTTGCGCCAATCCCAATAAGACCCAGGCCGCCAAAAATCTCGGCGCGTTTGCCGGCAATTGCGCCTATAAAACGACCAACCATCACGCCGATGGAAACCATCAGCATTGTGGCACAGCCAATTGCGATCGCCGTAACGAAGATATTGTTATCGATGAATGCGAGTCCTACGCCAACAGCCATGGCATCTATGCTGGTTGCAAAGCCTGTTGCAGCCAGCAGCCAAAAGGAATGACGTTCTATCGGCTTTTCATTTTCTTCATCTTTGCTCAGGCCGTTACGAATCATCATCAACCCGAGCACACAAAGCATCACGAATGCAATCCAATGATCCCACTGCGTAACGTACCGGGCCGCAGCCGAGCCGATTGCCCACCCTAGCACAGGTGTAATGGCTTCAATGACTCCGAAAATGAGACCGGTGCGTAATGCTTCTGATAATTTGGGTTTATGCAAGGCAGCGCCTTTGCCGACCGCAGCAGCAAAAGCATCTGTCGACATGGCGAATGCCAGAACAAGCGTGGAAATTGCGTTCATCATTACAGCTCCACCCGGACGAAATCATAAACCTTGCAACGCTGTCCGGGAAGGGAACGATGTACAGGTTTATGGTCTCGCCAAGCCACGCAGGCCGTCTGCACCATGATCATAGGTGATCAAGAATGTTGATGCAGACCCTTTTCCGCAAAAAAGAAAAGGAGGCTACTCCCCAATAAGGAGCTGGCAGTTTAACACATCATCTATTTCAAACTTAATCTTCAGATCAGATCGAGGCGACTTTGCCAATGACCACAGACGATTGCAATTTGAATAGAATATTCTATTGCCATATCCCCTCCGGGGGGATACCATATTAAATATGCATACAAAAAATTCAAATACACATACCACTCACCCCGATATCCTTAAACGGCTCAAGCGCGTTGATGGACACCTCAAGGGAATTATCGACATGATCGAGACAGGCAGATCCTGTCTGGACGTTGCCCAACAATTGCATGCGG
The DNA here is from genome assembly GCA_023422555.1 of Pseudomonadota bacterium. GTDB lineage: Bacteria > Pseudomonadota > Gammaproteobacteria > Burkholderiales > Burkholderiaceae_B > Advenella. The sequence goes on along the minus strand of JAFAGQ010000257.1, from coordinate 157 downwards.
TAGAAAAGGCCGTATATCAGGCGAAAAAAATGTTTATCCAGGATCATCTGGATCATTGCCTGGATGACGTCGTTGGCCCGCTGAGCAAAGATCAACGTCAATCCATCGAAGAGTTCAAAGAAATCACCCGTTACCTCTGAGTCTGAAATGTCATCAT
>JAFAGQ010000219.1 GCA_023422555.1 Pseudomonadota bacterium | reverse complement strand
TTATTCAAAAGTTAAAGATTCTCGGAGCATTATTCATGCGTACCTGCTATACCGGTCAAGTCAGCCTTGATCAGCTTGATCAAACTGTCACCCTTTTCGGCTGGGTCCATCGTCGCCGCGATCACGGCGGCGTGATTTTTATCGATTTGCGCGATCGCGAGGGCATTGCCCAGATCGTGTTCGATCCCGATAATGAGCAGGCGTTTGCAATTGCAGAGAATCTGCGCAATGAATACTGCATCCGTGTTACCGGTCTGGTGCGTCGTCGCCCAGAGGGTACAGCCAACAAAGATCTGGTGTCCGGTGAAATTGAAGTCCTCTGCCGTGAAGTCGAAGTACTCAATCCTTCAGTCACACCTCCGTTCCAGCTCGACGACGAAAATCTGTCTGAAACCACAAGGCTGACGCACCGCGTTCTGGATCTGCGTCGCCCGCAGATGCAGCGCAACCTGATGCTGCGTTATCGCGTGTCCATTGAGGTGCGCAAATATCTGGACGGTCTGGGCTTTATTGATATTGAAACGCCCATGCTCACCAAGAGCACACCAGAAGGCGCCCGCGACTATCTGGTGCCTTCACGCGTTCATGACGGCCAGTTTTTTGCCCTGCCGCAGTCTCCGCAGCTGTTCAAGCAGATGCTGATGGTCGCCGGCTTTGACCGTTACTATCAGATCGTCAAATGCTTCCGTGACGAAGACCTGCGCGCTGATCGTCAGCCCGAATTTACCCAGATCGACTGCGAAACGTCCTTCCTGAATGAAGAGCAGATTCGCGAGATTTTTGAAGGCATGGTGCGTCATGTGTTCAAGGCAGTACAGAACGTAGATCTGGATGCACAGTTCCCCATCATGACCTGGGATGAAGCCATGCGGCGCTTCGGTTCCGACAAGCCCGACATGCGTGTGCATCTGGAATTTACCGAACTGACCGATGTCATGAAAGACGTTGATTTCAAAGTCTTTGCGACGGCGGCAACGCAACAGGGCGGCCGCGTGGTCGCACTGCGTGTTCCTGGTGGCGCTGCACTGTCACGCAAGGAAATTGACGATTACACCCAGTTTGTCAGCATCTATGGCGCCAAGGGTCTGGCGTGGATCAAGGTCAACGATCCTGCGGCCGGTCGCGACGGTTTGCAATCGCCCATCGTGAAAAATCTGCACGATGCAGCCATCAGCGAAATCCTGACGCGCTCTGGTGCCGCAGCAGGCGACATCATCTTCTTTGGCGCCGACAAGGCCAAGATTGTGAACGACGCCATGGGCGCACTGCGCGTCAAACTCGGCCACAGTGATTTTGCCAAGTCTTCAGGTCTCTTCGAAGATACCTGGAAACCACTGTGGGTGGTCGATTTCCCCATGTTCGAATACGACGAAGAGGAAGGCCGCTATTTCGCTGCACACCATCCGTTCACCAGCCCCAAAGACGGACACGAAGACTTCCTTACCACCGATCCATCCAAAGCCTATGCCAAGGCTTATGACCTGGTGCTGAATGGCTGGGAAGTGGGCGGCGGTTCGGTTCGTATCCACCGTGAAGAAGTTCAGAGCAAAGTATTCCGCGCCCTGAATATCAGCAACGAAGAAGCCCGTGCCAAATTCGGTTTCCTGCTGGATGCGCTGCAGTACGGTGCGCCTCCGCACGGTGGTCTGGCTCTGGGTCTGGATCGTCTGGTGACCATGATGGCCGGCGCCGAATCCATTCGCGATGTGATTGCCTTCCCCAAAACGCAGCGGGCACAATGTCTGCTCACACAGGCACCATCACCTGTTGATGAAAAGCAATTGCGCGAGTTGCATATTCGCCTGCGTAACAAAACCGTAGTGCAATAAAACGGCAGCAAAGAAAAGCCAGAATTCATTGAGTTCTGGCTTTTTTTTCGGGTCTCGCTCAGAAGGTATCCATCCACAAGACTATAATTTTGTTTTTCAGGAGAGAAAAAATGACAACTGAAGTACAAACCTCATTGGCCGGACAGGTCGCACTGGTTACAGGCGCAGCAAGCGGCCTGGGTCGGGAAATTGCGGAAACGTATGCCAAAGCCGGTGCAGCAGTGGGCATTGCCGATCTGAATCTGGAAGGTGCCAACAAGGTGGCCGAGGAGATCAATGCAGCCGGTGGCAAGGCGTTCGGCATCGCAATGGATGTTACCGATGAAGATCAGGTCAATCAGGGTGTCAACGCGCTGGTTGAAAAATTCGGCTCACTGGACATCCTCGTTTCCAATGCAGGTATTCAGACCATTGAATCGATCGACAAATTCGATTTTAAAAAATGGAAAACCATGCTGGCCATTCATCTGGATGGTGCCTTTCTGACGACCAAGGCAGCCCTGCAGCATATGTACAAAGCCAAAAAAGGCGTGGTCATCTACATGGGTTCTGTGCACTCGCACGAAGCGTCAAAACTGAAGGCACCTTACGTGACCGCCAAACACGGTCTGTTGGGCCTGGCACGTGTACTGGCAAAAGAGGGCGCGCCTCATAACGTGCGGTCTCACGTCATCTGCCCGGGTTTTGTGCGCACGCCTATCGTGGAAAAACAGATCCCGGAACAGGCCAAAGAATTGGGCATCAGCGAAGAAGAGGTCGTGAAGAACGTGATGCTGGCCGGCACGGTCGATGGTGAATTCACCACGCCCCAGGATATCGCCCAGACGGCACTGTTTCTGGCGGCCTTCCCGAACAATGCGCTGACCGGCCAGTCTATTGTGGTCAGCCACGGCTGGTTCATGCAGTAACCGTCATGGTTGCATTGCCGGACTACGAACGCATCGCACTTGTCCTGCAGGGCGGCGGTGCGCTGGGGGCCTACCAGGCTGGCGTCTTCGAAGGCCTGCAGCAGGCCGGCGTGCAACCGAACTGGATTTCGGGCATTTCCATTGGTGCACTCAACACCGCGATTATTGCCGGTAATCCGCCAGAAGAACGTACCAGCAAACTGCGCGAATTCTGGGAAACCATATGTCAGTCCAACAACGGCTTTGGCCTGTTTCCCTGGTTTGAGCAAAGTCTGTTCCAGTTCAGCGATGCCACGCGCAGCAGCCTCTCAGCCATGTATGGATTATCCGCCATCATGGATGGTCAGAACGGCTTCTTCACACCGCGTCTGCCCCCGCCGCCATTTTTTACTCCCGGCACGGTAGAAAACACCGGTTTCTATGATATGTCCGAGTTGCGTGCAACCCTGCTGCGTCTTTGCGACTTCGAACTGATCAACAAGGGTCATCTGAACGTGTCAGTTGGCGCGGTCAATGTGCGGACCGGCAATTTCACCTACTTCTGCAATGACAGGCATCATCTGACGCCCGAACATTTCATGGCCTCGGGTGCCTTGCCACCGGCCTTTGCGCCTGTGCAGATTGAGGGGGAATACTATTGGGACGGCGGCATCATGTCCAATACGCCGCTCGGTTACGTACTGGATGCCGAAGAAAATTCGGACACGCTGGTTTTCCAGGTGGATTTGTGGAGTGCTTACGGGCAACTGCCAAACAATATGCTGCAGGTCTATGACCGGGTCAAGCAGATTCAGTATTCAAGCCGTACGCGTCTGGTCACCAACCAGTGGGCACGCATGCAGCGCATGCGCAGTGTCATGGCGCAGGTGCTCAAACAGCTTCCTGACAATCATACGCTGGATGAAGAGACGCTGGAAAAGGCCCGCGCCATTGCGGACAGCAAACACTGCAATGTCATTCAGCTGATATACCGGGATCGCGAATACGAAACCTTCAATAAGGACTATCAGTTCGGCATGAGTGCAATGCGCGATCACTGGAAATCCGGGCTCAGGGATATCTGCAATACCCTG
>JAFAGQ010000196.1 GCA_023422555.1 Pseudomonadota bacterium | reverse complement strand
ATATAACCAGTTTTGGTCCCGTCAGGCCGCGCCCACAAGTTGTATGCTTGCGCCACCCTGGGTTGAAATCTGTTTAAATAGTTTTCCCGCTCGTAAACGAACGAAGTCCTCTAATATATCCTATCTGCATATCGAATGCAAGTGAAATTAAGGCCGAAAAGCGCAATTAACGCTTGAAAAACAACAACTTTTTGCTATTGAGGCGGGTCCTGGAGAAGATAACTCGAGTCCGGAGGAGGCGCGGAGGACGCGCGGGAGAGGTCCGGGAACGGACAATCTGCCCCATTCCGCCCATTTTCCGGGGCAGTCAAAGGAAATTCGGAACGACTCTGCAAACCGATTCAGTGAAGTACCGCCCAGGAGCGATCATGAAGACGTTCTCCAGGCAAGCATTCTATGACGACGATTCCAGAAGAATAATCCTGCGAACCATAGAGAACTGAGGTCGGAATCTTCCTGCGCGTCGCGACCCCCGCCCTTCTTCGAGGCGGACGCATCGGATTTCCAGAGAGATTTCCGGGGGTGCAATTCATCCCCGCCCTGCTCGTCAGCACCCTCTTACAGGGAAGGCGCTGCCTGGCGCAGTCTTTCCGAGCGGCGGCGCAGCCATTCCAGCGTCAGCAGCATGATCACCGAAAACGCGATCAGCAGCGTGGCGGCGGCTGCTATGGTGGGGTTCAGGTTCTCGCGGATGCCGCTGAACATGACGCGCGGCAGTGTGTACTGGTCGGGCCCGGCAATAAACAGAGTCATGACGACTTCGTCAAATGACGTGCCAAAGGCAAAAAGCGCCCCCGAGATCACCCCCGGCGCGATCAGTGGCAGCGTGACGCGGCGAAAAACATACAGGGGTGGCGCACCCAGACTGGCGGCGGCCCGCCCAAGATTGGTGTCGTATCCTTCCAGCGTCGCCATCACGGTGACCAGCACAAAGGGCGCCCCCAGCACCGCATGCATCACGACCAGCAATCCAAGACTGTTTGCCATGCCCAGCGGCGCAAAGAACAGATAGGCCGCCACGCCCAGAATGACGACGGGCACCACCATGGGGGAAATCAGCAGGCCCAGCAGCAGCCCTTTGCCCGGGAAACGGCCCCGATACAGGGCCAGCGCTGCGGCGGTTCCAAGGACCGTGGCAATGAGCGTCGCCAGAGGCGCAACAATCAGTGTGTTCTTCAAGCCCAGCATCCATTCGGGGGAATGGAAGAAGTTCTCGTACCAGCGCGTCGAGAAGCCGCTTAGGGGGTAGACGAGGAAGGAACTGTCATTGAATGAGAGCGGCACAATGACCAGCACCGGAATAATCAGAAATAGCAGTACCAGAATGGCCAGCAACCAGTGCACCACGCGCCAGATCTTCTCGGAGGGAGTCAGAATGGTGTTGTTCTGCGCCATTTATGCCACTCCCAGCTTTGTTGAGCCACTCAAACGACTGTAGACAGCGTAAAGAATCAGGGTAGCCACCAGCAGCATGGCCGCCAGTGCGCCGGCCAGTCCCCAGTTGATGGTGCCGTTGGTGTAAAAGGCGATGAAATAGCTGATCATCTGGTCTTTCGGGCCACCCAGCAGGGCCGGGGTAATGTAGTAACCGATGGCGGTAATGAAAACCAGCAGGCAGCCCGCGCCAATGCCTGGCAGGGTTTGCGGGAAATAGACGGCCCAGAAACTGCGCAGCGGGTGACATCCCAGGGAGACGGCCGCCCGCATATAGCTGGGTGAAATGCCCTTCATGACGCTATATAACGGCAAAATCATGAACGGCAGCATGATATGAACCATGGCGATATAGACGCCAAGCCGGTTGAAGACCAGCTGTACGGGCGCATCGATCAGGCCCAGCTGCAGCAGCAGTCGATTGATCAGCCCGCCATTCTGCAAGAGCACAATCCAGGCTGCCGTGCGCACCAGCAGCGATGTCCAGAACGGCAGCAGTACCAGAATCATCAGCAGGTTGCTCCATTTGGCGGGCAGGCGCGCCAGCAGATAGGCCAGCGGATAGGCCAGAACCAGCGCCACCAGCGTAACAATGGCTGCCATCCAGAAGGTGCGCAAGTAAATGGCTTTGAAGATGCCCTGATCCGGCGGTGCGGCGCCGATACTGCCGTCCGGTGCCTGGCGCAGATCCAGCGCCGTCAGCAGATAATAGGGAGTTTGCGAGCGCGCATTGTTCTTGAGAATGCCCCAGTAATCCAGATCGCTCCAGCGCGGATCGATCTCTTCGAAGGCTTTCTGGAAGCTGGGCGGATCAATTTTGAATGGGAGTTTGCGCGCGGTTTTGGCGATCAGGGTGCGAAACCCGGACCGCTCAAAGTTGAGCCGCTGCATGAGCGGCCCCATGGCCTGTTCGGCACGCGCGCGCGCCAGATCATCGGCCAGCGCGCGGTACATGTCTTCGGTTACCGGCGTGCCAGCTTCCCACTTTTTCAGTGCTTTGCTGGTTGCCGGCAAGGTGGTAACCACTTCAGGATTGGCCACGCTTTTGCCCAGAAACGAAGCGATAGGCGCCACAAAGGTCAGCAGCAGAAACAGCAGCAGCGGAACGACCAGCCAGAGCGCCTTGCGTGACCCTG
>JAFAGQ010000184.1 GCA_023422555.1 Pseudomonadota bacterium | reverse complement strand
TCCGAAGCCGAGAATTTCGGATATGAAGAGCATCTTGAACATGATCTTCGTTACGACCGCGCCGACGAATTTCTTGAAATCGTCACCGGACTTTGGGATAGCTGGGATGATGATGCCCTGATCCTGGATAAGGAAAATGACCGGTTTGCCGATCCCTCCAAAGTGCGCAGACTCGATTACAAAGGAAAATTCCTGCGATCCAAGGGACCACTTACCGTGCCACGTTCTGCACAGGGCCATCCGGTCTTGCTGCAGGCCGGCCAGAGTGGCAGAGGCATGGCATTTGCATCGCGATGGGCTGAGCTGGTCTTTGCCTCTTACCCGTCACTGGAAGCCGGGCGCAAGCAATACGAATTTCTGAAGTCCGCCGTCGATAACGCGGGCCGTGATCCTTCACAGGTCAAAGTTGCACCTGCCGTCAAAATCATCGTTGGAGATACCGCTACTCAAGCCCAGGAACAATACGAACTGACGAAATCTCTGGCCCGCCCCATAGATTCCCTTGCGCTGCTTTGTGAAGTATTGAATGTAGATTTCTCCAAACGCCCCTACGAGAAGCCGTTTTCGGATGAAGAGCTTGCCGCCGTCTCCTGGCACAGTTTGCGCGACAAGGTCATTGCAAAAAGTGGCAAAAAGAATCCTTCAGTGAAGGACTTCGTGGAGTTTTCCGGCCGCGGCACCCTGAACGAAGGTCCCACCTTCGTCGGTACCGCAACTCAGGTTGCTGACCAGATGCAGGAGTGGTTCGAAAGTGCCTGCGATGGGTTTGTTTTTTCAGCCACCAATGTACCGGGTTCATATGAAGATTTCGCGCGACTGGTTGTGCCTGAACTGCAGCGACGTGGCATCTTCCGCAAGGAATATTCCGGCAATACTTTGCGGGATACCCTGGGCATCGCCAGGCCCGGCGTAAATGCCTGGAGCAAAAACAAAAAAGAGGCAGCGTAATGACGGAAGAGCTCAAAATATTGACGCCACAAGGCATGCTGGGTTACGGCATTCCCGAAGAGCACTTCTGGCGTGGCATCGATCTGGGCGTTGATGCGATGATCGTGGATTCAGGTTCGACCGATCCGGGACCATATCAGCTGGGATTGGGACGCATGTTGGTCACGCGCGAGGCATACATACGTGATCTGTCGATACTGCTCAAGGCATGTGCTGAGCGCAAAATCCGATTATTCATCAGTTCGGCGGGCGGCCCGGGTATTGATCAGCATGTCGATGACATGATCGAAATGATTCGTGAGCTGGCAAATAAAAACTACTACCATTTCAAAATCGCTGCCATTTATTCCAACGTGGACAAAGCCTGGCTGCATCAGCGACTTGCAGATAATCAGGTAGAACCTTGCGGCCCGCACGATCAGTTGACGCCGGAAAGCATCGATTCGGCAGTGAACCTGGTGGCGCAAATGGGAGCCGAACCTTATGTGAAGGCGCTGGAGACATACCCGGATGCCGATATCATTATCAGTGGTCGCTCGTATGACCCCTCCCCTTATGCAGCCCTGTGCCAGATGCATGGCATTGATCCAGGCGTGTATTGGCATATGGGAAAAATCGTTGAATGCGGTGCCAACTGTGCGGAACCCAAAGGCCGTGTGATTGTTGCGACTGTACGCAAGGACAGCTTCGATCTGGAGCCGATGAATCCTGCTGAACGTTGTACACCCAGCTCGGTCGCCGCGCATACGCTTTATGAAAAATCGCGACCCGACCTGTTGCCAGGTCCCGGAGGTGAATTGGACCTGAGCGGCGCACGCTACGAAGCTTTGAATGAACGTCGGGTACGAATCAGCGGCAGCATATTTCGTCCGTCATCAACGTATCGTATAAAAATTGAGGGCGCATCGATTGTTGGGCACCGAACGATTTTTATTGGCGGCATCCGCGATTCAATTCTGATTGGCCAGCTGGATGATTTCCTGAGCCGGGTTCGCGAGCGCACCGAAGCCACCTATCCCGAGCTCGCATCCGGCGCCGCGAATCTGACATTTCACGTTTACGGCAAGAACGGCGTAATGGGTGAGCAGGAACCGCTAAAAGACGTGGTTCCACACGAAGTCGGATTACTTGGCGAAGTGACCGCACAGTCGCAGGAACTGGCAAATGCAATATGCAGCAGCGTAAGGATCACGGTATTACATATGCCATATCCCGGTCAGCTCGCAACCGCAGGCAATTTCGCAATTCCCCTGAATCCGCCCGAAAACCCCATCGGACCTGTTTGCGAATTTTCAATCTACCATCTGGCGGACATTGACGATCCTGCCGACTTCTTTCCCATTCGATACAAGGAAATCTGAAATGGCAGACATAACTTTGAAAAATATCGCAAAAGTGATTCGCAGCAAAAACGCCGGTCCCTTCGAAATCACATTTGATATTATTTTTGATACAAAGGAGCAATACGAGCGCGTGAAACGAAGTGATGCGCTGACACGTGAGAAAATGGCAAAGTTATATGGCGTCGAAGACAAGGATGTGCTGGTCTGCATGTTCTTTGACCCTGCCATGGCGTTCAAGCTTACACTGCGCCGTAACTGGGGTCAGGGTACGGTCGGAGAACGCGATACTTTCGGTGCGCAACAGCACGCACCGCTGCTGGAGATTCAGATTCCAACATGAACAACACGTTCAAAACAGAGCGTCGTTCGCACAAATTTATCGGATAGATAAAGACGAACGCATAGGCACACCCTACATTTAAATTCCTGACTGGAGCCACCTGACATGGGCAACACCGCCGCAGCAGTAAAAACCGATAGCACTCCAATAGCCTCAACAGAAGCCAGAGAGATCGCCAAATTCATACTCAATCTGTCCGTCAATGATATTCCTGCTGACGTCACCACACTTGCCAAGGAACACTTTCTGGATGCACTGGGAATTGCGTTGGCCTCGTCGCGTTTCGATTTCGGTGAGGCCATTTTGCTAGGCGCCAGGGATCTCGGTGAAGGCAGCGGAGCCAGTGCCATTGGAAGCGGAACACGACTTCCGGCCGCTTCTGCGGCGCTTGTCAATGGTGTGCTGGCACACGGACTGGATTTTGACGATACTCATATAGGTGCCATTTATCACGCCACAGCGCCAGCACTCGCCGCAGTGCTTGGGGCTGGTCAGACGCACAACGCCAGTGGCAGCGAAGTTCTCGCGGCATTCGTTGGCGCATTGGAAATTGGCTGCAGACTTGCGCTGGTAGGGGCTGGTGCCTTTCATGACCGCGCCTTTCACCCGACCTCGCTTTGTGGCACATTTGCGGCAGCCGCGGCGGCAGGACGTCTTGCCAAAGCCGATGAAGAAGCAATCGTCTGGGCCTTGGGTATCTGCGGCAGTCAGGCAGCGGGTGTGCTGGAGCGCGGCACATCCTGGCTCAAACGTTTACATCCAGGATGGGCCGCGCACTGCGGACTTTCAGCCATGTCAATCGCCAAAGCCGGCTTTCGCGGCCCCGATACGATGCTTGAGGGGCGCCGTGGATTTTACGCGGCCCACATCGACCGCATCCCTGAAGGTGATGATCTGCCTTCCCACGGTTTAGGTGAAGAATGGCAGACATTAGGCATTGCGCTCAAACCCTATCCATGCTGCCATTTTCTGCACGCCTTCATTGACGCCGCGCTCGAACTGCGTGGGCAATTCGACCTGAATGATGTGGTGAGGATTGACTGCCCTCTGACGCCGGCACTACACAAAATGGTGGGAGAGCCGCGTTCTCGTTGCATTCATCCTGCCACTTCCTATCAGGCAATGTTCAGCGTGCAATATGCTGTTGCCGCAGCCCTGGCGCGAGGAAAGGTTGATCTCACCACTTTTTATGACGAACCGCTGGATGCACCAGAGGTTCTGGAAATTGCCGAAAAGGCGTATTGTGTTGATGATCCTGCCAGTGATTATCCTGTGCATTTCCCCGGGGAGGTGATTGTTCACCTGAAGGATGGGCAAACGTTACGCAGCCGAAAACCCGCAAGTCTGGGAACCCCGGATGTACCCATGAACCAGGCGCAGATCAAGGACAAGTTCATGAAGAACGCGACTCGGGCCATATCTGAAAAAGCAGCAAGTCAACTGGCTGCCCTCGTCCTGGATATGGAGAAGCTGGACTCGCTGGAACCCATTATGGCGCTTTGCGTCGTCACAGACAAAAACAAGACGAGGATCCAGAAGACAGATTGAAAGCGTGGCTTACACCGCCAGATAATGTCAAACTTATCTGGCGGCGAAGAAAGCCGGCGCGCAGATGTGAATCTACTCCACCCGGCCCGGCTGATCTTTGCCTACCACGCCATATTGAAACCTGCCGCGATGCCGATGCCGCCTGAGGAGTCCCAGGAGGAATTGAGCCTAATATGACGATTTTCTGCGAGCCGGAAAGTTGCGCCGCTGGCAATGGCGAACTGATTGCGGTATCCGGCCATCGCCATGCCAAATGAGGTGTTGGTACCCGCTGGCGGTGGCGTCAGTGCGGTCATTGCCATTGCACCTGAAATACCCGCGTTGGCGCGATTACGCAACCGTTTCATTTGTGATTGCAGCTGGTCCACCCGCTGATCGGTATAGCGATTGGCTTTGCTTATTGCCAGTTCCTGGGCCTGCTGGCTTCTTTGTTTGGCGTAATCTTTGGCGCTTGTAAGCATATTGCTGGCGGACTGGTCTGCATATTCCCGGGCGCTTTCAAACGCTTTCGCACTCTCAAGCTTTACGTAGGAACGCGCTTGTGTAAGCGTGTCTTCCTGAATCTTGTCGGTGTAGGCGTTGGCGGTTTTAATTGCGGCCTCACTTTGCTCGTGTGAGTAGGCTTTGACTTCATCCTTGGTCGAATTCACATAGGTTTTAACTTCTTCCCGGGTCTTATCCGCATAAATTTTAACTTCTTCTTTCGCCTTATCCGTATACGTATTCGCAGCCGCTATGGCATCGGCCTTGTCCTGCTGCGCCCGGTTCTCCCATTGACTGCTAACCGCATCGGTATAGGCTTTTGATTCAGCCACGGCAGCCGTTTTCTGTTCGTTGGTATATGCATTCGCAGTGGACACTGCATGCGTAACAGACTGGTCGGAATAGGCTTTTGCTTCGTTCAGCGTGCGTTCGCCCTGTGCAGCAACCGCACTGGCCACTTCAGGACTTGAGGCGGCCGACGCGGGACTTGCCGCTGCCAGTTGAGCTCTTGCGGCATTCAGCTGACGCACAGTCACCGCCTCATCATCCTGGACGCCGTCCAGCAATCCTGACAGTTTGCGTGATCCAAAATTCACATCGCCTGCTGTCAAAGAGCGAGCACCGCTACCTATGGCAATGCCGCCATTCTCTGCTTTTGCCGGGAGAGTCAGATAATCGACAAAGTTGGGATTAGTAGTACCTACGAAATAGGTTCCGCCACCAATCGCGATGCTGGAGTGGTCCCCTGCTTTCGCTCCCCGACCAATTGCCACCGAGCCGATTCCTTCGGCACTGGCTCTGTCTCCGATGGCTGTGTTAACAGGGCGAGGATCATGATCCTCTGAAGCAGTGACCGGCTCGCAGACGCCCAGTAACAATAAAGAACATACGATGGCACCAAATAAAGGTCTGGATTCGATAGGTTTGCTCATAAGGGTCCTCACTGTAGAATATGACAATTGCGGTTGTCACGAAGCGCAAGCTGGGGGTCTGAAACGAGTGAATGCGCAAATCGCGCAACCGCAGCAAAATTCTAGGGTTTGAGCAATTTTTAGAAAATTCGTAAATGCCGACAGCGTAGTGACATTGCTGCGCGCCTCACACGCTGGCCTGCAAGTTGCTGCACATGAACAGGAGATACCCGACTATGACAAACGCAATTACCCCACAAGTGCAGGCACTGGTCTTTGATGTTTTTGGAACTGTTGTTGACTGGCGCACTGGTGTAATCAACGCCGTGGAAACATTTGCCCAGAAAGAGCGATTGACTGGTCTGGATCCGGCAGCATTCGCCGATACCTGGCGCAGCTTTTACAAACCTTCTATGGAAGAGGTGCGCAGTGGCCGTCGCCCCTTTACGCGGCTTGATATCCTGCACCGTGAAAATCTGGAGAAAACGCTGGAGACATTTCGGGTGAATACAGCTACGCTATCGCCAGAGTCGCTCAATACGCTCAATCTTGTCTGGCACAGGCTGGATCCCTGGCCCGATAGCGTTGCCGGCCTGATGGAACTGAAATCGGCCTACATCATTGCCCCATTGTCGAATGGCAATATCCGATTAATGCTGGATATGGCAAAACGCGCCGGCCTGCCCTGGGACGCCATTCTGGGTGCGGAAACGACTCAGGCCTACAAACCTGCGCCCGAAGCCTATTTGCGTACTGCCGACATACTGGGGCTGAATCCTGAGCAGATATGCATGGTTGCTGCACATAACGGCGATCTGGCAGCAGCCCGCAAGTGCGGCTTTAAAACCGCGTTTATTGTTCGGCCAAACGAACACGGGCCTGACCAGACAACGGATCTGGCGGCAGAACAGGACTGGGATATTGTGGCCACGGATATGGTCGATCTGGCCCGTCGGATCATTCCGGACTGACCTTGTATCTTTATGTAACAAGCAAGCAAATAGCGATTTTCTGCGGCCTTTATCGATACGCTACAAAGCGGCGCATATGTTTGCTTTGCGATCTATTTGCAGACGAGCAAACATGCGTTTCGCGGACCTCGTCAATATGCGTTAAAGAACACAGTAACGCCCTTCTTATTACGGCAAGTTACATTCATGAATGCAGGCGCATGTTACGCTGAATACTCAAGTGATCGAGGTTTCCTTGATCGTTTTACATTAACTATTCAGGAGCAAAACTATGAATAAAGATATTGCAGCCGGTAAATGGGAACAGGTCAAAGGTTCTTTGAAAGAAACCTGGGGCGAGTTGACCGACGACGATGTCGCTCAGGTTAAT
>JAFAGQ010000158.1 GCA_023422555.1 Pseudomonadota bacterium | reverse complement strand
CGATGGAAGACGTGCTTAAATGGAATCCGGAAGTGATATTTGTTCAGGATCGATATCCGCAGGTTGTAGAAGAAATCAAAACACAACCGCAATGGAAAGATATCGATGCCGTTAAGAACGGGCAGGTTTTTCTGATGCCTGAATATGCCAAGGCTTGGGGCTATCCGATGCCGGAAGCCATCGCGCTGGGCGAAACCTGGATGGCCAAAAAGCTGTATCCGGATCAGTTTGCCGACACCGATATGCAGGCGCTGGCCGATGAATACTACACGACGTTTTATGACATGAAGTACACGCGACCAAACTGATGCCCTATCGTGCTTCGGCCAGAGCTGTTTTCCTTGTCCTGGTCGTGATCTGGTTCTGCCTGGTTGCCGCGTCATTGATGATGGGCCGCTATCCGGTGACGTTGTCACATCTGCTGGCCATACTGATGGAGCCGGCTGGGTTCAGCGGATCGCCGATTCCTGACGTAGAGCGAACCGTCATATGGACGGTGCGCATGCCGCGCATTCTGGTGGCCTCGCTTGCCGGCGGCGGCCTGGCGATTTCGGGTGCCGTTTTGCAGGGTGTGTTTCGTAATCCACTGGTAGGGCCGCATATTATTGGTGTTTCAACGGGCGCAACGGTAGGGGGCGCACTGGCCATTCTGCTGGGGCTGGGCAGCATGGGACTGCTGCTGGGGGCTTTTACTTTTGGCATGCTCGCACTGGTGCTGGTTTTTGCCGTGACCCGGGCTTTGCCGCGTGCCAACACCCTTGCCGTTGTGCTGGCTGGCGTGGTGCTTAGCGGACTCTTTGGTGCGCTGGTCAGTCTTATTCAGTATTTTGCCGACTCGGAAGAGAAATTGCCCGTGATTGTGTATTGGCTGATGGGCAGTTTTGCAACGGCAAACTATGCAAAGCTAACCCTGCTCGCGGGGCCGGTGCTGATATTCACGATTGTCATGCTGATGCTTGCGTGGCGCATTAATATCCTTTCGCTTGGTGACGAAGAGGCCAGAGAAATCCACGTCAACGCGGGCGCCTTGCGCTGGACGCTGCTGCTCGCAGTTGCTGCCATTGTCTCTGCGCAGGTGGCCGTGAGCGGCAGCATAGGCTGGGTGGGACTGGTGATCCCGCACGCTGCGCGCATGATCTGTGGGCCGGATCACCGTCGACTGCTTCCCCTGTCATTTATGATGGGTGCAATATTCATGGTTCTGGTAGATGATGTGGCCCGTACTGTATCTGCAAGCGAGATTCCCATCAGTATCCTCACAGCAGTCATCGGCGCGCCCGTTTTCCTCTATTTGCTGCGCCGCTCGCAGAACAGGGGGTGGAATGGCTGATCTGGCAGTCAAGGTGCGAGGTGCGGGCTTTTCCTATAATGGAAAACAGCCTGTATTTGCGAATATCAATTGTGATATTCGCTACGCAGAGATTCTTGCCATTCTGGGGCCTAACGGGCAGGGCAAGACAACCTTCCTGAAATCGGTGCTCAGGGCCCTGCATCTGACGCAAGGCACAATCGAGCATGACGAGATTATCGGCTTTGTACCTCAAAGCTTTGCTCCGGCATTCTCCTATTCCGTCTTTGATATCGTGCTGATGGGCCGCGCCATGCATCTTCCCGTATTAAAGTCACCTTCGCGGATGGACCGGGACAAAGCCTGGGAAGCACTGGCTACGCTGGGCATAGAGTCGCTGGCCGATAGAGAGTTCAACAGGCTCTCTGGCGGACAGAAGCAATTGGTACTGATTGCTCGCGCAATCGCCATGGAGTGCCGCGTCCTGTTACTGGATGAGCCTACCTCTGCGCTGGATCTGGGCAACCAGCAGCGCGTGCTGGAGTTAATGGCGCGTCTTGCAAAAAATGATGGCATTGCAGTTGTGTTTACAACGCACCAGCCTGTACACGCGCTCAATCTGGCGGACCAGGTGATGTTGATGAGTCCGCAGCAGGAAGCCGTGGTGGGGCCGGCTAACGAGGTGGTGACTTCGGAACGACTCTCGCAGGCATATGGCACGCCCTTGCAGGTCAAGGATGTTGACCATGAGGGCCGTATCTATAAAACCGTCATACCGCTGGCCGGACTGGCCAAATTACAATCTCGATGATCAAAATGGTTCATCAGAAAAAAGGACGCAAATCATGGACAGGCAAGTGACTATCTATGCCGCAGGCAGTTTGAAGCGCGCTTTTACAGATCTGTTCGATGTTTTCAGTCGTGATACGGGTGTGTCGGTAAAAGCGGAGTTCGGCCCTGCCGGCTATATGCGGGAACGACTGGAACAGGGCGAGCGGGCAGACCTATTCGCTTCTGCTGACCGCGCCAGTCCTCAACAGCTGGTCTCTGGGGGCAAGGCATCGGACTTGCAGGTATTCGCACATAATGGCCTATGCGCGGTGGTCGCTCATGATTCTCCAGTCACCACAGAAACGCTGTTGTCTGCCATGCTGGACCCCAAATACAGGCTGGGGACGTCAACCCCTGTGCTGGACCCTTCGGGCGACTATGCGGTGCAGGTATTTGAACAGGCCGAAGCCATTCATCCCGGTGCAGAAAAAATCCTGCGCGATAAGGCACAGGCGTTGGTGGGAGGTCGCGTTCCCACACCAATTCCTTCGGGTTGGGTCGCAAGCGAATATCTGGTCGCCTCAGGCGCCACGGATATTTTCCTGTCCTATTCGAGTTATCGCAAAGCCATGTCGTCCTCGGGGAGGATTCGCGTCATTGAACTGCCTGATGCATTGAAGGTGCGGGCAGATTACACGCTGGTTACCCTTAACGGTTCTGGGGACGACGCCGGTCAGCTGCGAGCGTTCATTTTGGGCGAGCATGGGCAGGCGATTCTGCAACGCCACGGATTTCTTGTTCCCTGAGTATCCACGCGTCATGGATAACGCTCCCGCAGCAACGGGAGAGCACAGAAGACGGGGCGATCTCGAATTTTAGAGTCAGTAGTTGAGTATCCACCTGAATGCTGTCAATCACCAGATATCGCATGCAGCGATATCGATCCGGGAACAATCACAACACAACCCGGCTGCTTTCACGCACCAGAAGCTCGCAGGGCAGCGCTTTCTCAACAATCTCGCGCTCGGCCTTGGGCGATAGCATCAATTGATTGAGCACTGTTTGCGCGGCCTGTTCACCTATCTGATAGCGTGCCGGGCGCAAGGTCGTGAGTGCCGGTCTGAGTCTTGCGGAGATCGGTGCATCGCCGAAGCCCGTAATGGCGCAGTCACGGGGCAAAACGAGACCGCATTGTGGTGCGTGCAGGATGGCGCCCGCTGCCATATTGTCATTGGCAAAAACTAAGGCCTGCGGTCGTGTACTCACGGGCTGTGTGGCCAGCGCTGAGATACTTTTTGCACCCAGTTCAAACTCATCGCCTTCCGAAATAACCGCGACATCTGCATGCAGACCGGCGGCTTCCATGGCCTCGCGGTATCCCTGTGCACGTTGTCTGGAACGGAAGTCCTCTGCGGAGTCTGACATCACAAATTGAATACGTGTGGCGCCTTGCTCCAGGAGATGTCTGGCGAGAATGGCACCTGTCTCAGTATGCGGAAAGCCAACCTGATGAAACGGTCTGCCTGGCACAAAACCCCAGGCCTCTACCACGGGAATATTGAGTGCGCGCAGCATTGCTTCTGCTGCGGGCGTGTGATCGTGACGTGTGAGAATGAGGGCAGTGGGGTGCCAGCCAATGAAGGTTCGAATGGCCTGCTCTTCCAGTTGCTGGGAATACTGAGCATTGGCCAGCAATAACTGCAGTCCCGAAGCCTGCAACTGGTCTGTCATGCCTTTGACCAGATCTGCAAAAGTTGCACTTGCAATATTCTGCATGACTGCGCAAACCACGCGACCATGTCCGGACGCCAGGCCGCCCGCGACCTGACTGGGTACATATCCGATGCGATCAATAATTTCGCGTAACTTCTCCCTAAGCCCCGCCGACACCTTTTCGGGCGAGTTGAAATAACGCGATACCGTAATGGAAGAGACGCCTGCCAGGGCGGCGACATCGTGAATCGTATAAGCGCCGGCCTTGCGACGCCCTGATCGAGAGGATTGTTTCTGTGTCATGGTTTTTCCCAATGGCGTACCTTGAACGCCACGCCCTACAATTGTACCAATGTTACCGGTAACAGTTACCGGTAACTTATCGCAGTATTCGACAAATTTACTGAAGCATTGCAGCCGGCACGGTGTAAACACTTGCTCTGTTCGTGAGGAGCCCTTTTAAAGGAGAGGAAGGGGATGATGCGACACTGCTGTAGATTTTCTCGTGTAATTTTCGCGTTTGCCGCCATCAGTTGCGGTATTTTGTCCTGGACATCAGTACAGGCCCAGGATTCTTCCGGTTACCCGGACAAACCAATCACATTTGTGGTTCCTTATCCGCCGGGCGGGGTCGCGGATCAGTTCTCGCGGGGCATGGCCTCTGAACTGGCAAAACGTATTGGCCAGCCCGTGGTTGTCAATAATCGGGCAGGCGCCAACGGAAATATCGGCTCTGCCTACGTTGCCAAGCAACCGGCTGACGGATATACGTTGCTGCTGGGCTCAACCAGTACGCTGGCCGTGAATCCGCATCTGTACAAGGACATGGGCTACGACCCGATCAAGGATCTGCAGCCGGTCACGCTTACCCATCAAATGCCGAATGTGTTAATTGTCGGCAAGCAGACGCCATACAACAGCGTCAAAGACCTGATTGCTGCAGCCAAAAGCAAGCCTGGTCAGATTCCTTTCGGTTCAGCGGGCAATGGCAACTCCATGCATCTGGCCGGAGAACTGTTTCAGAAGCAAAGCGGGACGAAGCTGATGCATGTGCCCTATAAGGGCGCACCACCTGCACTCACAGATGTAATGGGCGGTGCTTTGCCGACCATGTTTATCAACCTGCCGGCCATTGTCGGTTATGCAGATTCTGACAAGATTCGCATTCTTGCCATTGCAGCGGCATCACGCTCTCCCTCTCTTCCCAATGTTCCCACATTCGAGGAAGCCGGCGTGCCCGGTGTGATCTCCAATGTCTGGAATGGCATTCTGGTACGCAGAGGAACCCCTGACGCGATTGTCAGCAAACTCAATAAGGAGATTGTAGCCATTCTCCGATCCAAACCGTTCCGTGAGCCACTCGAGCGTCAGGGTTATGAAGTCCTGTCGTCGACGCCGGAGGAATTTGCTGCGCTGCTGGAGAAGGATACGAAGGTTATGGGCGAGCAGGTGAAGGCAGCAGGTATACATATTGATTAACAAAGGATTGTTGTGAAGAAAAAACTTGAACAGTTGCGAAGTCAGCGCTGGTTTGCCAGCGATGACATTCGTGGTTTCGCCCATCGTCAGCGGATGCTGCAGCAAGGGCTGGCGCGCGAAGAGTTCATGGGGCGTCCCATTATCGGTATTCTCAATACCTGGAGCGATCTGTCGCCGTGTCACGCTCATTTGCGGGACCGCGCCCAGGCAATCAAGCGAGGTGTGCTGCAGGCAGGGGGCTATCCGCTGGAGCTTCCCGCCATGAGCCTGGGGGAGGTGATGGTCAAACCCACCACCATGCTCTATCGTAATTTTCTGGCCATGGAAGCCGAAGAGCTGATTCGCAGCCTGCCGCTCGATGGTGTGGTGCTGCTTGGCGGCTGTGATAAAACCACACCAGGTCTGGTCATGGGAGCGACGTCCATGGACATTCCTGCCCTGTTCTGTCCTGCCGGCCCCATGCTGAATGATCGCTATCAGGGCCAGGCTGTGGGAGCGGGTACGCATACAAAAAAATATTGGGAACAATATACGATTGGCAATATCAGCCAACCGGAGTGGATTGATCTTGAAGCGCGTATGACGCGAGCGCCGGGAACGTGCAATACCATGGGAACGGCAAGCACCATGACAAATGTCATTGAAGCGATGGGTCTTGCGCTGCCCGGGTCTGCCAGCCTGCCTGCCATGGATGCAGCGCATACGCGTATGGCATGGGCCTGCGGTCAGCGGATTGTGTCCATGGTCTGGGAAGATTTGCGACCATCGCGGATTCTGACGCGCGATGCGTTCATGAACGGCGTGGCGACATGGATGGCGATGGGTGGTTCAACCAACGCCGCCGTGCATTTGCCTGCAATGGCCGGTCGCGCCGGGGTTGAACTGAACCTTGATGATTTTGACATCATGGCGCAGCAGGTGCCTGTTCTTGTGAACCTGTTTCCTTCAGGCAAATATCTGATGGAAGATTTTTATTATGCCGGCGGTCTGCCTGCGCTGCTGCAGCGGATTCGCGCGCACCTGCGGCTTGATGCACTGACCTGTACGGGCAAAAGCCTGGGAGACAACATAGAGGACAGTGTCTGCAATGACGACGATGTGATTCGACCTTTGGACAATCCCGTGATCGCTGCCAGACCGGATTGCAAGGAAGCGGGCATGGCGCTTGCTGTCCTGCGAGGCAATTTATGTCCGGATGGTGCTGTCATCAAGCCTTCCGCAGCATCGGCCGCATTGCTGAAACACACCGGGCCCGCACTCGTTTTTGATTCCAATGCCGATATGCTCGCTGTGATCAATGATCCGGATCTGGATGTCGATGAAAACACGGTGTTGGTGTTGCGTAACGGCGGCCCTGTTGGCGGTCCGGGCATGCCGGAATGGGGCAATCTGCCCATCCCCAAAAAATTGCTTGCGAAAGGCGTGCGCGACATCGTGCGGCTTTCTGATTCCCGCATGAGTGGAACGCATTATGGCACTTGTGTTCTGCATATCTCGCCGGAATCGGCAGTCGGCGGACCGCTGGCACTGATCCGTAACGGTGACCCGATACGCCTGGACGTGGCTGCAAGAACGCTGGATGTACTGATTTCCGACGAGGAACTGGCAGAGCGCCGCAAGCAATGGAAGGCACCCGAAAAGCCATACAAACGTGGCTTTACCCGGATCTACCAGCACGAAGTCACCCAGGCACAAGCGGGATGCGATTTTGTCTCGCTGGAGGGAAATCAGAAAACACCCGAACCGCCAATCTACTGAACCACTATCACATTTGCAATGCATTACAGGAGTCATTATGTCTGAAGTACACGATCTGCTCGAAAACCCATTTCGCGCCCGCCTTGGCACGTCCAGCGCCATTCTGGGCACCTGGCTGATGTCCGGCGCATCAAGCACGGCTGAAGCAATGGGGCGGGTTGGATTCGACTGGGTTCTTGTTGATCTTGAACACGTACCACTGGCCGATAGCGACGCATTGCATGTGCTGCAGGCCATAGCAGGTACGCCCGCATGCCCTGTTACGCGTCTGGCAGCGAACGATCCGCTGCTGTTCAAACGTGCACTGGACATGGGGGCACAAACCGTGATGGTGCCTTTTGTGGACAATGCCGAACAGGCGCGGCAGGCCGTCAGCCACAGCAAATATCCGCCATTGGGCAAACGGGGCTTTGCTGCTGTGCATCGTGCCAGTGGCTATGGCACTGCCAAAGACTATGCAAGCCGGGCAAACGATTCCGTCTTCACCATCATCCAACTGGAAACCCCAGATGCCGTGGCAGCGCTTGAAGAGATTGCCACGGTTCCGGGCGTGGATGCCCTGTTCCTGGGCCCGGGTGATCTGTCTGCAAACATGGGGCATATTGGCAATCTGGCACATCCTGATGTGCAGAGGGTGATCGCCGATGTCGCGCAACGATGCAAGGCCATTGGCATCCCTTGCGGGATCGTGGGACCCACTCCTGATATGGTGCGCGATTTCATCAAGCTGGGTTATGCATTCGTCGCCGTTGCGTCAGACATGGGAATGATGATGCGGCAGGCCAATGCGTTCCTGGAAGACATACGGCCGGCTCTTGCAAAAGGATACGACGGGGGCGTTTATTAGGCGATATTTGTTCGTTGTTGCAGTAAATAAAACCTGACAGAAACCCGGCTCAATGACCGGGTCACCAACAATACACGGAGACAAAATATGACATTCATGATGGGAGCGCCCAATGGCAGGCGCATGCTTCAATCTGCGACTTTACTCGTGGCAGCAACGCTGCTGGGTCCGGTTGCCAATGCGCAGGATCAGTATCCGAGCAACCCGGTAACGATCATCGTGCCATTCGGTCCGGGTGGAACCTCGGACATTATGGCGCGTATCCTGGCCAAACACCTGCGCGAACAACTCAACGGTAATCTGATTATCGACAATAAAGGCGGAGCCGGTGGCGCGATAGGTATGTCGCAGCTCAAACGCGCAAAGCCGGATGGCTACACACTGGGTCTGTCTGTTATTGGTCCCGAGGTCTTGCAGCCCGGCATGCGCAATACCGGATATACGTACAAGGATTACGATCACATTTGTGGCACTTATT
>JAFAGQ010000132.1 GCA_023422555.1 Pseudomonadota bacterium | reverse complement strand
TGTCAGCGAGTGTCATGACCCCCAAAGAAATTGTCTCTGAACTGGACAAAAACATTGTCGGACAGAACAAGGCAAAAAAATCCGTCGCCGTTGCCCTGCGCAACCGCTGGCGTCGCCAGCAGGTGCCCGAGCCCCTGCGCAATGAAATTCATCCCAAAAACATTCTCATGATCGGCCCAACCGGCGTGGGTAAAACCGAAATCGCCCGCCGTTTGGCCAAACTGGCCAATGCGCCCTTCATCAAAATCGAAGCCACCAAGTTCACCGAGGTCGGTTATGTAGGTCGCGATGTGGACACCATCATCCGTGATCTGGTGGAAATCTCCATCAAGCAGACCCGCGAACGTGAAACACGCCGTGTCCGCACACAGGCCGAAGATGCTGCCGAGGACCGCATCCTGGACGTACTGGTAGCGCCTCCGCGCGACAGCAACGGTGAACCGCTGCGTCAGGAAAACACGGCGCGTCAGACCTTCCGCAAGAAACTGCGCGAAGGCCAGCTGGACGATACTGAAATTGAAATTGATGTCACCCAGCCCATGCCGCACATGGAAATCATGGCGCCGCCTGGAATGGAAGACATGACCGAACAGCTCAAGGGCATGTTTGCCGGTCTGAATCGTGACAAGAAAAAAGCCACGAAAATGACCATCAAAAATGCTTTCAAACTGTTGGTAGACGAAGAAGCGGCCAAACGGGTCAACGAAGAGGAAATCCGCACTGCCGCCGTCAAGAATGCCGAACAGCACGGTATTGTTTTCCTGGACGAAATCGACAAGATCGCAACACGCCAGGAACATGGTGGTGGCGACGTCTCCCGTCAGGGTGTACAGCGCGACCTGCTGCCATTGGTGGAAGGAACAACGGTCAACACCAAGTACGGCATGGTTCGTACCGACCACATTCTGTTCATTGCGTCCGGCGCATTCCATCTGTCCCGGCCATCAGATCTGATTCCGGAACTGCAGGGTCGTTTCCCGATTCGCGTTGAACTGGACTCACTGACCACAGAAGATTTCGTGCGTATCCTGTCCGAGACCGATGCCTCGCTCACCAAGCAATACACAGCGCTGATGGCAACAGAAGATGTTTCGCTGGAATTTACCGACGAAGGGATTCATCGTCTGGCCGAGCTGGCATTCGACGTCAACGAACGCACAGAAAACATCGGCGCTCGTCGTCTTTATACCGTTATGGAAAAACTGCTTGAGGACCTGTCGTTTGACGCGACAACCAGCAGCGGTAAAGTCGTGCAGATCGACGCGGCTTATGTGAACAGCAAGCTTGAAGAAGCGGCTGCAAGCCAGGATCTGGCGCGGTACGTACTGTAAGAGGTACGTACTGTAAAGAACGGTACGCGCTGTGAGCAGTACACCCTTGAAGAAGTATGTGCTGCAAGAGGCACGTGCCCTAAATAGTGACACCGGGCAATCGTCTGTTTTTCGGCGTGCCGTTGTACGCAGACAAAGGCGAATGCAATAAGAGGTGCGGAACAGATTTGTTTCGCACCTCTTTACTTTTTCAATAACAAACTAACATCGCAATATGTTCGAATTGCTTAAAGCACACGATTTGCTTGAGGCACACGATTTGCTCAATGCGCTGGATCTGTGCTGAAACTGAACCTGAGCGATTTCAATCGAAATATGCCTTTACTGAACTGAACTGAACTGAACAAGGCAGCCGGATCTAGCTTAAATCTCAGTCAAATACACCGACGGGCCATGATACCGGATAACTGAACGCAATTTCAGTTGTGATAACAACTGCACCGCACTCACGCCATTATTTCTTCTGATTCTTAGACCGATAAGTGTCTTCAGGATCGATCACATATTTTTTTACCTGCGCATCCAGTTCATCGCTATGGTAAAGGTCCAGGCATTTGAGAAAATCAAACTTGATTCCCTTCGCCTCAGCTTCCGCCAGCGGATTACTGTAATCACGATCCAGATATTTTTTTATCAGATCTGCGCGTGGCGCCGTGCTCTGATCCATATCGAAATACGTCCAGTCACGCAAGGCACTATAGCTGCTACCGATGTCGTTGCCTGCCTTGTCATTCTGATAGGCGTCCGCCAGACAACTCGCTAAGACCATATCCTTGTAATTCTGCGCATAGGTACGAGCGCCCGCTTCAGGGCCACCTTGCGTTGCCTGCGCGCCCCACGCATTGGCACTGCAAAACGCAAGCGCCGCAAATACACCTAGAAAACGAAACCTCACGGCAGACTCCAGAAATTGGCTCTCGGCGTGCGGTAATTGGCATCCGGCTCGTTGAAATAGCAATGGTCATAACACCCGCTGCCGTTCCAGATCGTGGCGTGTCCCGCCGCATCGTTCCAGCCTTCGACCTCAAAAAGGATAATCCCCTTCTTGTCCGCCAGTGCGCCGCCACCGGCAGGCGGATAACTGACCACTTCCGGCGCACCCCACTGTGTGCGCAAATAGGCAATCAGATCACGTACGCGATAAAAATACTGCCTGTTGTCACCACCAGTAACAGTTTGACCTGCAATCCTCGGCACGGGAAATCCTGACTGATTGAGGATATAACTCATGCGGACTGCGCAGGTATTGTCCCAGCGCTCTTTCGGATTTGGATTTTTGACATTCAAAGCCACGTTACCACCAATGGTGTCGGCGACTTTCTTGGCAGAATCAGTCGCGTCATAAATACGCATTGATGCCGCCCAGGCAGTATTAAACGATGGTCTGGCCATTCTGATTTCCTTAGGTGCGCGAAAGGATTCTGTCCCATCCGCGTGAAGCGAGAGAGCAATTCGGTACAGCAGCTAATTGAATTCTCAAAGATTTTAGCCAACAAAATTTTCCTGACGCAGCTTTATGGTTATCAAACGTTACAGGAATGCGTTGATACGGTTTGGAGTGATTCCTTTGATTTGCACACCTTTTCGGGCAACCAATGATGCAAAACAATACCGTGACTGTGCTTAGCAACGCAAATTATTGTTTTGCCGCACCATATTTTTTCAGAATTTCAACAGTCTTGTCTATGGGCAAAGCCTCCGCTTTATTATTGTCCACGCCAGTCACCGAGGTTGCTTTCAGCAGCGAGTTGTAGATCGCTTCTTCTGTTGCCTCTACCGTTGCCAGAAATAATGGCGACATGGAATCGTTAGCCAACAATTGAGGAGTACGAATACCTTCGGTCGCCGTGATCCGATTTTCTCTGGCTGTACTGAAAGCAATCACGTAATCACCACTTCCATTAGTTGCAGGGGAGCCTGTTCGAGCCAGCCCCAGCATAGCCCGCTTGGCTATACGCTCCAGATTCCGTGAGTCTAATGGGGCATCAGTGGCGACGATTATCATAATTGATCCGTCTGCCCGATCACTGACATCGACCAGCGAAATTTTTTTCGAGTGCTGCAGATTATTGCCCCCTGCTGGATTCTTGTCAGCTTGTTCTTTCCCTAGCGCCTCTTTCAAATAATACTTTCCAAGCTCTATGCCAACCGGCGCTCCATTCATGGTAAGAACACCTCCATAATTGCTTTGCACAAGAACACCAACCGTATATCCGCCAGCGCTTTCCGGCACTACTCGGGAGGATGTCCCGATACCGCCCTTGAAGCCGAACGCAATGGTGCCTGTGCCGGCACCCACCACGCCTTCTTCTACTGGTCCGCTTTTTGCAGACTTAATCGCCGCAAATACTTCTTCCTTGCCTATATGGCGTCCTCGAATGTCATTCAGCTTTCCATCATTAGTTTCTCCAACTATCGGATTGACAGATCGAACTGCCTCATTGCCAGGTAAATCCAGCATCCAGTCAATCAGGGCATCGGCCACTTTGGGAACATTTAGAGTGCTAGTCAACAATATAGGGGTTTCAATTTCGCCAAGCTCACCAATCTGTGTAGTGCCTATAAGCTTTCCGAATCCGTTGCCAACATATGCTGCAGCAGGGACTTTTTCTTGAAAAAGGTTCCCGGAATGTGGCAATACCGCGGTTACGCCTGTTCGAATATCGTCTCCCTTGATCAAGGTAGTCTGACCAACCAGTACACCATTCACATCGGTAATCGCATTTAACTTCCCTGGTGAAAGTACCCCGTTAATAATTCCAATGTCACGAGCTCTTGGACGTTCGGCAGAGTTATTAGCATAAGTGTCGGTAGACAAAACGACAGTAGCGACAATTGAAATAATAATCGGTAAATGTTGGATAGCACGCATTGAATATTTTCTCCTCACTGAATACGAATTTGATTTATTGGCTATTTGCAAAAGATAGTTGGTTGAATTGCAGAGATTTAAATGTACCACCGCTACAGCCTGCACGGTTTAGCTTATATGTGTTGACACTGCCTGAGCAAACCTGCTTGATGCAATTTAGTGAGTACTCTATGACCGTGGCTAGCCCTACATCAATGGCCTTGTCTAGAAGAAGACGATAAACGTTGTTAAGAGGCGGGCTCACCACTCTATGAATTAAACCAACGAGTCAATGAAATAAATTCATCTTAATTGTGATTAACGCAGCTTACACTGCGTCCCATGCATCACAAATGTCATAGCTACTGAAATCAGAACAATAAATCTGAGTAGCGTCGGATCAATGGATGCGAGTTTTATTTTAGGAATCAGGGCAGCAGATCACAATGAGTAAAAAGTTTACATTTGCCATCAACAGCACTTGTTTCAATGAGGACTATTGTCCTTCTGGCAATACACGAATCACCACCAATTTCGCCAATCTCGCAAGGGGAGAAAATCGTCAGGAGAATCTGCGCAACACTCTTAAGATGATTGATAACCGTTTCAATGCCCTGGCGCATTGGGACAATCCCAAAGGCGATCGCTATAGCGTCAATCTTGAAATTATTTCGGTTGAAATGCGCTTTGAAGACCAGATCGGTGACAGCGCTCTTCCCGTCATTGAAATATTGAAGACCAGCGTTCTTGATCGCAAAACCAACGAACGTATTGAAGGTATTGTAGGAAACAACTTTTCCTCTTACGTGCGCGATTACGATTTCAGCGTGGTGCTGCCGGAACATACCAAGAGCCAGCCTGGATTCAATACGCCAGACAATTTTGGCGACCTGCATGGCAAGTTGTTTAAATGTTTCGTCAATTCGAATACATACAAAGAGAACTTCAGCAAGCCTCCCGTTATCTGCCTGAGCGTTTCCAGCAGCAAGACCTATCATCGAACCGAGAATCAGCATCCCGTGCTGGGGATCGAGTACCACCAGGATGAATATTCATTAACTGACGAGTACTTCAAAAAAATGGGAATGAAGGTCCGCTACTTCATGCCTGCGAATAGCGCAGCACCACTGGCTTTTTACTTCTCCGGCGATTTGCTGTGTGATTACACCAATCTTGAGCTGATCAGCACCATCAGCACGATGGACACATTCCAGAAAATTTACCGACCCGAGATATATAACGCCAACTCAGTGGCAGGAAAATCCTATCAGCCAAGTCTGAAGCACCAGGATTATTCCCTGACCCGTATTGTTTATGATCGGGAGGAACGCAGCCGGCTGGCTATCGAGCAAGGGAAGTATGCCGAAGAGCATTTTATAAAACCATACCGGGCGATTCTTGAACAATGGTCCGCTAACTACAGCCTTTAAGGACTCAAAAACGACATGGCTACAAATGTGAAAAAACGATTACCTACATCTACCGCCGGCAGCCTGCCTAAGCCCTCCTGGCTCGCAGAACCTGAAAAACTCTGGTCACCCTGGAAATTGCAGGAGGAAGGATTAGTTGAAGGCAAGCAGGATGCCTTGCGTCTGTCCCTGCAGGAACAACAGCACGCCGGCATTGATATTGTCAGCGACGGCGAACAAACACGGCAGCATTTCGTGACTACGTTCATCGAACACCTGGACGGTGTGGATTTTGAAAACCGCAAGACCGTTAAAATTCGAGATCGTTATGACGCAAGCGTCCCATCGGTCGTGGGTGCCGTGGCGCGACGCAAACCCGTGTTTGTTGAAGATGCCAAATTTCTGCGCTCACAGACCAATCAACCCATCAAATGGGCATTGCCAGGCCCCATGACAATGATTGATACCCTTTATGACGCCCACTACAAAAGCCGCGAAAAGCTGGCCTGGGAGTTTGCCAGGATTTTGAATCAGGAAGCCAGAGAGCTGGAGGCGGCGGGTGTTGATATCATTCAGTTCGACGAGCCTGCATTCAATGTGTTCTTTGATGAAGTGAATGATTGGGGCGTCGCCACGCTGGAAAAAGCCATTGAAGGACTCAAGTGCGAAACCGCTGTTCACATTTGCTATGGCTATGGTATTAAAGCGAATACGGACTGGAAAAAAACACTGGGATCAGAATGGCGACAATACGAAGAAGCATTTCCCAAGCTGCAGAAGTCCGCTATCGACATGGTTTCGCTCGAATGCCAGAATTCACACGTTCCCATGGACCTGATCGAACTGATTCGCGGTAAAAAAGTCATGGTCGGTGCGATTGATGTAGCCACGAACACAATCGAAACGCCCGAGCAAGTCGCTGACACGCTCCGCAAAGCGCTTCAATTCGTCGACGCAGATAAGCTCTATCCCTGCACCAACTGCGGCATGGCTCCTTTGTCCCGCAGCGTCGCCAGAGGCAAGCTGAGTGCTTTGAGCGCTGGCGCAGAAATCGTCCGCAGAGAAATTTCCAACTGATTCTCGGACATACATTGTCGTTGCGGGCCGCTCGTGGCGACCAGAAACTCGTTAAGGATTGATGTCTGGCAGCATTGCCAGGTTATCTTTCCTTAGCGCAATCAAACTGAACCCAGTCATTCAATCCCCATATGTTACTTCCCACTAGCGCGATTGAACCTTCGCGTTTTCGTGAGGCTCTCGGGCATTACGCATCCGGTATAACGGTGATCACATCACGAATCGAAGACGAGCCCATCGGTTTCACCTGCCAGTCGTTTCATAGCGTGTCCTTAAGCCCGCCACTGGTATCGTTTAATGTGATGGCAGGTTCTGCCAGCTATGCCAAAATTCGCCAGACAGGTCGATTCGCGGTCAATATTTTGTCAGACGAGCAAGTAGCGATTTCCAATCAATTCGCCCGACGCGGCGCGGACAAATGGCGGGACGTAGAGTGGCAGCCATCTCCACTGGGCTGCCCGATTCTTGCCGGCAGCCTCCACTGGCTGGATTGCGAAGTCCATGCCGAGCACACAGCCGGCGATCACGTGATCGTCATCGGGGAGGTGAAGGCGCTAAATCTGCAAGAAGGCGAATCCTTGCGGCCTTTGCTGTATTTCAAAGGCCAGTATCACAATATCGCGAAGCCTTGCGCTGTTTGAAAGCTAGTCCTGACTGTCATGGAGTGACTGCCGGGCGCTTAAATTGACCGTATGGCCTGCAAAAAGCAGGATCGGCTGTCGTTAATTACTGATTTCCTTGATCACGTAATCCTTCCCTACCCGTTCTGCCGTAAAACTGACGGAATCACCCGGCTTGATGTCTTTGAGCAGGCTGGGATCGATTTTGTAGGACAGCGTCATTTCGGGTAGCTTCAGGTCGCTGATCGCACCTTGCTTGATGGCGATTTTTCCCTGATCAGGCTGGATACGCCGCACCTCTCCGCTACCCTTGCCGGTTGTTTCCTGGGCATGGGCAATACCGCCAGCGGCCACGGCAACAGACAGGCCCAGCATCACGGCTGCAATAGACTTTTTCATGCGTATCTCCAGATATGTCAAATCAGCCTTTATTTTAGGATAAAAGCCCGCTCCGGGGCCATCAGACATACGATGTTCGTTACGGTGCACTTCAGTGCAACCCGTGGCAAGCCTGGCGTCAGGGCGCGATACAATGACATTCGCAATCCATTACCATAAGACGAATCTGGCCCCCTATGACCGACAGACTGACTTCAATCATTACCAAAACCGGCGATGATGGCAATACCGCCCTCGGAGATGGTACCCGCATATCCAAAGCTGACCTGCGCATACATGCCATTGGCGATGTCGATGAGCTCAATAGCCAGATTGGTCTGCTGGTCAGTGCAGGCGCCCTGTCTGAAGATATTGCCAGCCTGCTGCAGCAGGTACAGCATCGGCTGTTCGATCTGGGTGCAGAACTCAGCGTTCCCGGCTATGTCACGCTGAACGAATCCCATGTGCTGGCACTGGAAGAGGCGGCGCAATCCATGCAGGTCTCTTTGCCCTCTTTGCGCGAGTTCATTCTGCCCGGCGGCTGTCACAGTGCGGCGCAGGCTCATGTCTGCCGCAGTGTGTGTCGCCGTGCTGAGCGCAGCGTAGTAGCGCTGAACGCAGCCGCTCCTGTCAGCGATGCAGCCAGGCATTATCTGAACCGGCTGTCAGACTGTCTTTTTATTGTTGCGCGCACGCTCAACCAGCGAGATGGCCGAAGTGATATTTTCTGGCAGGCGGCCGAACAGTAGGTACGTGCTGAATGACCGCTAAGCCTCAAACGGCAAAAACCCCGCGATTCCTGAGCCAAAGGCTGAAAAATCGCGGGGTTTTTGGTAATTCTGGTGCCGGTTAAAGGAGTTGAACCCTCGACCTTCTGATTACAAATCAGCTGCTCTACCAACTGAGCTAAACCGGCGAAAGAAAGATTATATGTGAAGCTGAATGACAAAGTCCAGTT
>JAFAGQ010000131.1 GCA_023422555.1 Pseudomonadota bacterium | reverse complement strand
AATGATATTTGTATTTTGGAGTAAACAACATGAAAAAGGCACTGCAATCAATTGTGCTGCTTGGCGCGGTAACTGGCGTTGCCCAGGCCGAAACAGCTGTCCAGCTCTATGGAATCGCGGACGGTGGCGTGCAATACAAAAGCACGAAAGTTCGGGCAGGTAATGAGGAATTTACCAAGAGCGAATCCGGCATCAAGGACAACAACCTGTCCGGTAGCCGCTGGGGTCTGAAAGGAACTGAAGATCTGGGCAATGGCACCGCCGTTATTTTCAAACTGGAAAGCGGATTCAGCCTGGGTACTGGTCAGTCTGGACAAGGCGGTCGTTTGTTTGGTCGT
This sequence comes from Pseudomonadota bacterium, assembly GCA_023422555.1. Lineage (GTDB taxonomy): Bacteria > Pseudomonadota > Gammaproteobacteria > Burkholderiales > Burkholderiaceae_B > Advenella. The sequence continues at coordinate 14,807 of JAFAGQ010000131.1, read as the reverse complement.
CAGGCAGTGATCGGTCTGAAAGGCGACGATTGGGGCACGCTCACAGTCGGTCGTCAGGACAACGTAGCCGACGATTTTATGGGTGACTTTGACGCTTTTGGCACTGCGCTTGATCAGGCCAGTGCTAACAGCGCATTTGGCGACAGTCTGGGTTATAAAATCGATGCCGCAGTCAAATACCTGTCACCAGAATGGTCAGGCTTCCAGTTTGGTCTTGCCTATGGTGGCAACCGCAGCCATAGCAAAGCATCATACAACGGAAAAACGACGGCAGACGACAGAAATGCTGATAACGTGTTCAGCGCTGGTCTGAAATTCGAAACAGGTCCATTCGCAATCGCCGCATCTTTTGACCGCTTCCGCGTTGATCATCGGACCATCGATGACGCCTATACTTATTCCAGCAAATCCTGGAACATCGGCACTTCCTATGATTTCGAAGTTGTCAAACTCTACGGTTTGTACGGTGAAGTCAAGGGCTACAATGCCCTCAATACGAGCTACGACTATGGTTTGATTTCAGGTCTCAAACTGTCGGAAGACGATATCAAATTGGAAGCTGGCAAATATCGCCAAAAAGCCTGGGCGTTTGGTCTGAGCGTTCCTGTTGCCGAGACTGGAAAGCTTATGTTCTCCTATCAAGGCGTCAAAGCCAAGGATATCTATCTGGGGGGCGATTCTGGATTTAAACGTAAAGCTAAAATCTTCAGTGTAGGTTATACACAAGACCTGTCCAAACGGACCACTGCATATGCTTCACTTTCTTTCGGCAAAGCAAAAGCAGTCTTCCCTGGTGTTGAGTCACGTTACGACCTCAAATCAACTCAGGCTCTGGTCGGTCTGCGTCACCGCTTCTGATTGGTCTGAGTGGGCGATCTCTCTCGCCTGAAAAGGAAACTGTTCATTGCGAACGTGAATATTCAAGGGTAATTCACTCGTTGTGGCAGTTTCCACAGACAAAAAATAGCGCCTTCAATTTATCGAAGGCGCTATTTTTATTTGCTTCATTTGCCTTAGCGAGCAAGTGACGGTAACGAAGTCATTACTCCTTCATTAACCTTCCGACTTTTTCGACTGCTGATCAGCAGGTTTCTGCTTCACGTCTGCTGACGATTTTGGCTCGTCAGTCTTGCCTTTATCGGAATCCTTCAGTTTATTGAATGCGTCATCCAGTGCCTGATCTGCCTTGGCAAGTTTGTCGCGCGTGGATGACATCCACGCTTCGTCGTCGCTCAGGCGTTTCTGACTTTCGGTCAGCATACGTTCGACTTCTGCCGGCTGTGGGCCCCCGATACCAACGCGTGTTTTAACCATGAATTCAGGCGAAAGCACTTCGCGGAAATGGGCTTCATTGATAGGCAGTTTTTCTTCAGGCAGCTTGTATTTTTGCAGTGCCTTGGTATAAAGCTCAACTGCTTTTTCGTAAGGGAAGTCTTTGGGTTTGAATCCGTTGCTTCTGGCTTCCGTCACAATCTGCGATGCAAAGCTATGTCCCACGCGGAAGGGAATCTTATGCTCTTTTTGCAGCGCCTCAGCCAGCTCCATGGACGTGGTCCAGTCATCTTCAAGCTCTTCAAGAGACCGTTTGGCATTGACATTCAGCGCCTTAGTGACGGTGTTCATGTTGTCGATCATCTTGATGGCCTGCGGAAAAAGTCCCAGGTCGTCGGCCGGCGACTTATAGTCCGTCATCCCTGTTGTCACATTGTGCGCACGGAAAATAACGGTTTGAGCCAGACCAACCACATTGGATGCGGCTTCACGTGCACGCATGATTACGCCAGGGTTTCGCTTCTGCGGCATGGCGCTACTGGTGTACGTGCTGCCTTCATCCAGCAACAGCCATGGGCGGGTCTGGTGATACTGCGTATGAATATCGCCAAGCAACGCGCCCAGACGAATGGCGGTGGAGGAGGGGATGCCACTGGCTTCAAGTCCGATATCCGAAGGCGATACCTGACTGGAGTCCAGCGAGTTTTCAATAATGCCGTCAAAACCGAGCAATTCGGCCATGCGCTTACGATTCAGCGGCCAGCTTGAGTTGGCAAGAACAGCGGTGCCCATGGCAGACAGGTTCATCCGTTTATAGAGCTCGTGAATCCGCTGAGCATCGCGTGCGAAAGAGGCTTCGTATGCGAGCAGGTAATGGGCGTAGCTGATCGGCATGGCCTGCACACCGTTGGTATAGGCAGGCACAATCGTGTTGACGTTTTTACTGGCTACCTTAAGCAGTTCAGCACGCAAGGAATTCAGGGCATCCGAGTAGTCGAGCACCTGATTGCGCAATTTGGCCATGCGGTAGGTCGCGTACATGTCCTGGCGACTGCGTCCGGTATGGATCAAAGAGGCATCAGGACCAATTTCGTCTGTAATGATTTTTTCGATCTGCAGTACGTCCTTGGGGCGCTTGCCGTCAGATTTCTCTGATTGATCGAGCGAATAGGCAACGCCGTTTGAGAGCTTGGCGCCCATTTCAGGTGTCACGATTTTTTCTTCGGTAAGCATCACGGCAGAGGCCTTGTTGATCTTGCCGAGCCAGTAGAACTGATCTTCTTTCTCGTCGTTCTTGCTGGTTGATTTGCTTGAGGTCGGTTTGGCAATGGCGCCGGCCTTGGCCGCCTGCTGCTCGCATTCCGCAGTTGTTTTGCAGGGCATTTCGCCCGTATTGGCGGCCTGTGCCATGCCAGTGGTGGCGCCCATGAAAATAAGCGCCAGCACCTGGGGTTTCAATCGAAATAAGGGTTGGTTCACGGTTTTTGTCTCCTGATTGTAATTAACGCCGAATGTATCGGAGGGTTTACTTACTCCGGCAAAAAGTCCCTGACCGACAGATAACGTTCTCCAGTATCGTAGTTTATTCCCAGAACTTTTGCGTCAGGAGGCAGATCAGGCAGGGTTTTTGCTATGGCTGCCAGCGTGGCGCCGCTGCTGATTCCAACCAGCAGACCTTCCTGTGTGGCGGCGCGGCGCGCAAAGTCCAGGGACTCTGGCACTTCCACGGAGATTGTTCCATCCAGCAGGCTCATATCCAGGTTTGCTGGAATAAAGCCGGCACCAATACCCTGCAGTGAGTGAGGGCCAGGCTCACCACCTGCAATCACGGCAGAGGCGGCAGGTTCGACTGCAAGCACCTTGATCGCGGGCCATTTTTCCTTAAGGGTACGTGCAATACCCGTAATATGACCACCCGTACCCACGGCGGTGATGAGATAGTCCAGTCCTTCCGGAAAGTCTTCGATGATTTCTGCGGCCGTGCGTTGCGCATGAACCAGGGGATTAGCGGGATTTTCAAACTGCTGGGGGATCCATGCGCCGGGTGTCTGAGATGCCAGTTCTTCGGCCCGGGCAATGGCGCCTTTCATTCCTTTTTCTTTGGGCGTCAGATCGAATTTGGCTCCGTAAGCGCTCATGAGTCTGCGACGCTCAATACTCATACTTTCAGGCATGACCAGAATAAGCTTATATCCTTTGATAGCGGCGACCATGGCCAGACCCACACCCGTGTTGCCTGAGGTGGGTTCAATAATTGTGGCGCCTGGCTTGAGGGTGCCTGCCTTTTCTGCCTCTTCGATCATGGACAATGCAGCGCGATCTTTAAGTGAACCGCCAGGGTTGAAGCGCTCTGCCTTGATCCAGACTTCCTGAGTGCCAGGAAACATGCGGGAAAAGCGGATGTGGGGAGTACGACCAATCGTGTCGAGTACGGAAGAAGCTTTCATGAGCAGTATCTCTTCTGGTGAGAAAAGAGAAAAATATAGCACAGAGCCATTGCGCGCAACGATCAGGTTTGCGGGTCATTGACTTTGTTTGCGTTGCTCAATCTGATCGGGTCAGGAAACCGTGAGGGCGTTATCGATAATGTCTTACTGTCGACCTGGCAAAGAAGACTGATATTGACGAATGTGAAGACGCTGATATACTCAAATGAAATAATAATGTCGACTTCATAACGCGAATATTACGGGTATTTGCTGCCAATGAAGCCCGCCAGGCAGCAAAATCATGGGGATCGATCAAATGGTGGGACGGTATGCCGTTCCACCGCGAATTACCTATAAAGGAAACGAAGATGTCGTTGGATCTGGAATTGGTGGGGCGTCTGGTCATGTCTGCGTTGCTGGGAAGCGTGATTGGCTTTGAACGGGAGCGGCTCTCCTGGGCAGCCGGTCTGCGAACGCATATGCTGGTCTGCGTGGGCTCCGCGCTGGTCATGATCGTTTCCATTCATGGTTTCGCAGATGCACAAAATGGGTCGCACATCTCGCTTGATCCTTCGCGGGTTGCCGCACAGGTTGTTTCGGGTATTGGCTTTCTGGGTGCGGGTGCCATACTGGCTCGCGGGGAGGTGATCCGCGGCCTGACCACAGCAGCCAGTGTCTGGTCAGTTGCCGGCGTCGGTCTTGCTGTCGGCGGGGGGCTTTATACGCCATCCATTGCTGCAACCATTATCATTCTGCTGATTCTGGCTGGTGTAAAGCCATTGGAGAAGCGCTTTATTGCTTATCATCGCCGCCGCCATGTCACCCTCAGGGTTAAGCGCGGGAGTATTACGCTGGGCAGTTTCAATAGTGCGCTGGGCGTGAGTGCGAATCGCGTCAAGCAATTCATTCTTCAGCCATCCGAAGATGACGATTTTGATCAGTTGTATATCGTCTTCTCGCGAATGTCCGTGCAGGAATACGTTCTGATTCGCAAGAAGTTCAAAGAATTGCCAGGCATCGAATCCGTGATGGAAATGGATTCAGATGAAGAGATCGATCCGGAGTCCTGGTGATGACGTTCTCTATGCCATAGACAGCCGGGTCGGATCGGTTTGGTATTGAGCGCAAGTCATGAGATGCCAGCCTGGAGATAGCATGCGTGGCCGCCACTAGGCAGCAACTACGACGGGTCGCGCGCGCAATTCATAGAGTGTAATGCCGATTCCGCTGGCACAAATGATGCCAATGCCCAGCCAGGTGACCGCATCGGGGAACTGATTCCACACCAGCCATCCAAGGGCTGTCGCGCTGATAATCTGCAGATACACAAAAGGTGACAATAAGGAAGCCGGCGCATGGCGATAGGCCTGAATCTGCAACAGGTGACCAACGCCGCCGGTAACACCGGTAGACAAAAGCAGCAGCCATTGTTTGAGGTCCAGAACCGCCATGACTTCCAGTACTTCATCCAGCGTAAACAGCGTATAGACCGTCAGCACTACCGTGCCGAAAAAACCGCTCCATATGACGGTCGTAAGAGGATTGTCTCCGGCAAGTCGCCGGTTGGCGATAAATTGCATGGAAAAAATCACAGCGTTCGACAATCCGAAAAAAACACCTGTGGGATCCAGGCCGCCAGACGGTCGTATCACAATCACAATACCCGCAAATCCGATGAGTGCAGCAATCCATCGCGACAGCATGGCTTTTTCCTTCAATATCCATGGTGCCACCGCCAGCAGTATCAAGGGTGCAATAAAGTTGATTGCCGTGGCCTGCGCCTGAGGCAAATAACGCAGGGTCGTAAAAAACACCATGGTGGAAGAGAGCATGAATACGCCGCGCAGCAGCTGCTCAAAGGGCTTTTTGGTCCTGAGGATTTGCCAGCCCTTGGCGGGTATCACAATTGACATCACCAGAATCAGATGGACGGAATATCGCACCCAGCATAGTAATAGCAGAGGAACACCTACCGTCATCAGCCATTTACCGGTCGCATCCAGTGTGGACAGGACTGACATCGCCACCAATAAAGAAATGATTCCGGGCAGAGGGCTGGAAACGGGCGATGTTGCTTGATTCATTTTTTGGGCATGCGGCACGCCAGGGCGCTTTACAGACGGGCCGGCGCAGGTTTTGGGGGGAGTCCTGCACTCTATGGTAGAGCAATTGCCCGCGTAATGCCAGAGAATGGCACGTGCTCGGGCAATTGCTGCCATTCAACTGTTGTCAAATGGCATATGTCATGTTTCTGCGCGATCGCAGTCGAAAAAAGTACCAGACAGCAAGGACCATTAAAATCGCAAGCAGGATGATCTCAAGATGGATGCTGGCGTTGAACGCACGCTGATAATCATGCCCACGCAGCAGCGTCTGAGAAAATACCGCACCGAGTAGCGCCGGGCCAAATCCCAGTGACGCCTGCTGTATGGTCGATAGCATTGCACTGCCTGCTCCTGCCTGTTCTGCCGGAATCTGGGACATACCAAAGCGATAAAAAGCGCCAACAATGAATGCCTGTCCAATACCGATCAGGAATGAAGGAAGGGTCACGGTTAGGAGGGTGATGTCAGGCCAGGCCTGATGCAGAACCCAAAGCAACAGCAGCAGGCCCGGTATGGTCAGAGTACACCCGAAAATAAGCGTGGGAAGCAGGCCGATACGAGCCGCGACGCGTGTGCTGAGCAGCGATCCCACAAAAAATGCAAATCCCAGCGCGATAAAGGAGTATCCGGATTGGGCGGGCGTCAAACCTGCTCCCGCCTGCAAAGTCAGCGCAAAGACAAACATGAAGCCGCTCCAGCATGAGAAAAACAGGATGGCCATGGCAAAGCTGAAACGCACACTGGACAGTCGGACCAGAGCGGGAGGAAGCAGCGGTAACAGACCCCTTTGCTCCTGACGAATTTCTGTTTTCCACAGCGCCAGGGTCAGGGGAATCGAAAGAAGCAGCGCGGCAACGCACATCCAGTTCCATTTCAGCGTTGGGCCAAGTGCAACTGGCAGCAGTATGGAGAGAATCAATAGGGCCAGTAGCAATGTGCCGGGTACATCGATCCCTGCCGGATGCTGCCTGCGCGTTTCAGGAATGTGGCGCGAAGAGAAAATCAATATAGCTGCGCAGATGGGCAGATTGATCAGAAAGACGCTGCGCCATTCAGATCCGGCAATATTGGCATGAACCAGAAAACCGCCCAGTACCTGGCCAATGATAAAAGATAGTCCGCCAATGGAACTGTACAGTCCGATGGCACGGGAATGCGCATGGCCGTGAAGGCACACGTGAATTGTTGCCAGTATCTGAGGAACAAGAAGGGCGGCGGCCACGCCTTGCAAGGTCCTTGCCAGCAGCAGCACTGACATGACAGGTGCAATACCGCATAAAAGGGAAGCAATGCCAAACAGCCATACGCCGATGTTGAAGAGTCGGCGGCGCCCAAATGTATCGCCGAGCCTGCCGCCCATAGCCAGTACAACGGCAAAAGCGACGCCGTATACCGCGACCATTAATTCAAGCTCATATTCCGTGGCGTGAAGCGAACGGGCGACGGAATCCAGTGCCACATTGACAATGGAAAAATCGATCTGGGGCAAAAACATGCCCGCCAGCAGGACGGTCAGGCCGGCTGTACTCAAATGGGTTCTGTCGTGGTTAACGTCAGACATGATAAAAAATCCTGTGTAAAGGTCATCGATACGTTATTATGAGTATTCGATTATCCTGGTACCAGAGTCTGGTTAGACTGGTATAAATAGTGTAAGGCTGAGGTATGCAGACCCTGAATTCATATAACGAGCTTATAACCCACACATCGCGTCAGGATCGGGAAATGCCTGTTGATGGTAGGGGCGATAATGACAGACGCAATACAGTCGGCGATGAAGAGAGCAGCGCGATGGATCATGCCGAGCGGGCGCTGGAACTGGGTAATTTTCTGCGCAGACGACGTGAGAGCCTGGATCCGCGCCGGCTCGGACTGCCTCGCTATGGACGCACGCGCACGCCGGGTCTGCGACGGGAGGAAGTCGCTCAGCTTGCCGATATCGGTATCACATGGTACACAAAACTGGAGCAGGGCAGACCTATTCGGGTGTCTTCGAAAGTCCTGCAGTCTGTGGCTTCAGCGCTGCAGTGCTCGGATACCGAGACCCGATATCTCTTCACGCTGGCCGGGCTCGCCCATCCTGCAGCGGAAGTGTCCGGCAAGATCTGTAGTTTAATGCCAACTGTCATACAGACTATTCTGGATCAGCTCGATCCGCTGCCGGCCATCCTTCAAAACGCAAAGTTTGACATCGTGGCGTTTAATAATGCCTTTTGTCATATGATCGATTGTGATCTGAACAGCATTGATCGTGCAGATCGCAACTGTATTTATTTGAACTTGACAGAACCGCGAGTCATAGCGGTCTTGCAGGAGCAGGAATCCATTGTTGCCCATATGGCGGCCAAGCTGCGAGCCCAAATGGCCGGTCACCTGGGCGATCCGGCCTGGGAACGCTATCTTGACCGGTTGCTGACCACATCTCCCCAGTTTGTGGATATCTGGAACAGAAATCAGGTTTGCGCAACGAACGATCATATCGTGCGCTATCGATATCCCGACCTTGGCGTCATGGAAGTGCTGCAAACAAATTGGTGGAGCCTGCCTGTCGCCGGAGAAAGACTTGTGGTGTATGTACCTGTTGACGAGGCCAGCCGTCAAATACTGAATCAGAGACTGTCTACCCATGAGTTCTGAACCGGTTAATTTCTCGCGTTTCGATCCCTATACACTGCGACTGTTTCTGCTCGCCGCGCGCTATCTTAATCTGACGAGAGCGGCGGACGACGCACATATGACTCTGTCTGCGCTCAGCAAACGAATATCGGAACTGGAAAAGCAGATTGGATGTGAGCTCTTCTACCGTCGTGCCCGAGGACTTGAGCTGACCTCTGCCGGCCACGCGCTGGTTGAGCATGCCCAGCTGGTAATCGCTGCCGTATCACGTTTGACATCGGACATGACTGCCTATTCGGCAGGCTTGCGTGGTCAGGTACGCATATGGGCAAATACCTCTTCTGTGATCCAGTTTCTACCCGGTGATCTGGCAGCGTTCTCGCGCACGCATCCCGGGATCAGACTTAGCCTTGACGAAAAGCTGAGTCACGAGATCATTACGGCGCTCACCCAGGAGCGCATCGATATCGGAATTTTTGCTGACAATATTCCCAGCGGGCAGATTGAAAAATATTTCTATCGTCATGACCAGCTTGTGGTATTGGTTCCTCGCGGTCATCCGTTGGGGCGCCACAAGACAATTCGCTTTGAAGATGTGCTGGATAATGATTTTGTGGGGCTGGCCGATGGCAGTTCCCTGCAGGTACGCATGCAGGATGCAGCACTGGCAACCGGTAAACCACTCAGGCTCAGAGTACAGGTCAGCAGCTTCGATGCGATCTGTCGAATGATTGAAGCAGGTCTGGGCGTTGGCCTTTTGCCGCTTGAGTCGGTGCGCCCTGAAATCCTCGGCAAAGGATTGCAGGCTTTGCCGCTGGACGACGACTGGAGTCAGCGCACACTCTATGTTGGCGTGCGCAATTCCGTTGATTTGAAACCGGATGCGCAGCGGCTGCTGGATTTTCTGAAAGAAGCGCATCGCTCCTGATATATAGGGGTAGAGCAGAGGGATCTTCTGCAGAGCAAGGCAACCTTCAGCAACTGTTTCTTGCCTGCAATCCCACCTCTGTGGAGAAAAAGGAGCCTTGAAAATATGGAAAGGGTCCTGAAAAAATAAACAATTTTCAAATGACTGAAGTTTGTTCATCATGACGCAATCAGTTTGAACAAGCAGGTCATGTTATGTCTAAACCACTCGATGGAATCAAAGTTCTGGAATTGGGCCAGTTGATTGCCGGTCCTTTTGCAACCAAAATGCTGGCGGAATTTGGCGCGGAAGTCATCAAAATAGAACCGCCGGGTGCCGGCGATCCGCTCAGGAAATGGCGGCTGTTGCATGAAGGGACTTCAGTCTGGTGGGCTTCCCAGTCTCGCAACAAGAAGTCGGTCACGCTCAGCCTTCACGAACCGGAAGGGCAGGAACTGATTCGCCGCCTTGTGGCAGACATTGACGTGATCGTTGAAAATTTCCGACCAGGCACCTTGGAGAAATGGAATCTGGGGTTTGATGTATTGAAAAAAATCAATCCCAAATTGATCATGCTGCGCGTGTCCGGCTATGGTCAGACTGGTCCATACAAAGACCTGCCGGGTTTTGGCGTGGTAGGCGAGGCAATGGGTGGCCTGCGTCATCTAAGTGGTGAGCCTGACAGACCACCGGTGCGGGTCGGCATCTCTATTGGTGATTCCCTGTCTGCATTGCATGGCGTCATTGGTGTATTGCTGGCCCTGCGCCATCGTGACCAGTTCGCAGGTGAGGGACAGGTCATTGATGTGGCACTGTACGAGTCTGTCTTCAACATGATGGAAAGTACCATTGCAGAATATTCTGTTTTTGGAGAAGTCCGTCAGCCCGCGGGCAGCAGTCTGCCGGGCATCACGCCAAGTAACGCCTACCGCTGTGCCGACGATAAATATGCCTTGATTGCCGGCAATGGCGACAGCATATTCAAGCGCCTGATGTCACTGATCGGGCGCGATGACATCGGCAACGATCCTGCATTCCAATATAACGATGGCAGATCGAAACAGGCGGAGTATATCGATAGTGTCATAGGGCAGTGGACTGCACAGCACACGCTTGAACAGGTGCTGGAACAACTGCATGCCCATCGTATTCCCGGTGGTCGTGTTTATGACGCCGCAGATATCGCACAGGATCCGCATTATCGTGCGCGCGAGATGCTGATTCAGGGTGAACTTGAAGACGGAACGCCCGTTACATTGCCTGGCATTGTCCCGAAATTGAGCGATACCCCTGGTGGCGTGCATCGCCGTGCGCCCACCCTGGGACAGGATACACAGGAAATTCTTGACCGACTTGGTGTGGACGCCGCAACTCGTGAGGACTGGAAAGCGCGCGGCATTATTTAGCTGTTGCATCACTAAGCTGCACAAGCATTATCGACATATCAAGACTGTTATCTGGCGGTTGTCATTGAATGGACGCCGCCTGGACCGAACACGGAACACATCATGACAAAACTGTTTATCCAGGAAGTTGCGCCGCGCGATGGCTTTCAGAACGAATCACAATTTATCAGTACCGAAGACAAGATTGCAATTGTGAATCGTCTGGGCGAATGCGGTTATGCAAAGATAGAAGTCACCTCATTTACTTCACCCAAGGCGATTCCGGCGCTGAAAGATGCAGAAGCAGTGATGCATCAGATCGTACGCAATCCAAATGTGATTTATACCGTGCTGGTGCCCAATCTGCGAGGTGCAGAGCGAGCCATGAGCTGTGGTGTGGACGAAATCAATCTGGTGATGTCAGTCAGCGAAACGCATAATCTGTCGAATTTACGGATGAGTCGCGAGCGCTCGTTTGCACAACTGGCGGCCGTCATTGCCGAAGTCAAAAGTACAAAGGTGGCCATCAACGTTTCCCTGTCTACTGTGTTTGGCTGTCCGATGCAGGGCGATATCGACCTGACGGATGTACTGCAGTGGATAGACCGATTTGCACAGCTGGGTGTTCACGGCATCACACTGTGCGATACCACTGGCATGGCTTATCCTACTCAGACGGCAGACATTTTCAACGCAGTACTGCAGCGCTTCGGTGATCTTGAAGTGACTGCACATTTTCATAACACGCGCGGCATGGCATTGGCCAACACCATCGCAGCATTGGAATCTGGTGTTGTGAGATTTGACAGTTCACTCGGCGGACTCGGTGGTTGTCCTTATGCACCTGGCGCGTCTGGCAATGTCAGTACCGAGGATCTTATTCATATGCTGCAATTGATGGGTCATGACACGGGTGTGGATTTGTCCGCCATTATGGATATCAGCAGGGATCTGCCTGCACTTATCGGTCATCCCGTGAATAGTCAGACATTGGCTGCCGGCACCCGGACGTCTCTGCATCCCGTTCCCGATTACGTGCGTGATTTGCAGCAACAACAGTAAGGCCTGCGGATTCGAACCCACCTACTGCGGGTCCGCATCCATCTACATAACATTTCATCTTTAGCGTAGCCCATCCCCGAAACTGCATCTGAGAAGACTCAGATATCCATATTGAAAAAAAAACGGAGACAATATGAAACAGCAACTATTCAAGTTATCACTCATCACTATCACGCTGAGCGCCATGGGCGCGGCAGCTGTCAGCCATGCAGCGGAGGGTAGCGGCTATCCGCAGCGGCCCATCTCCCTGATCGTATCGGCAGCACCCGGTGGCACGACGGATCTGGCGGCCCGCATGATCGCGGATCCATTAAGCAAGGAACTGGGTCAGCCTGTCGTCGTGGAAAACAAACCTGGCGCTTCGGGCGGTATTGCTGCACAGCAGGTTCTGCGTTCGAAACCGGATGGCTACAATTTGCTGCTGCAGTATTCCGGCTATCAGGTCATTACACCCAGCATTGAAAAAGTACAGTGGGATCCAGTCAAAGATTTCACACCAATTGCAAATGTGTTATCAGCGCCTCAGGTACTGGTCGTGAAAAAAGATCTGCCGGTCAATAGCCTGAAGGAGCTGGTGCAATATGCCAAAGACAATCCTGGAAAATTGAATTACGCCTCGTCCGGAACGGGCGCGCTGCAACACGTTGCCACGGAACAGCTGAATCAGATGGCTGGAATCAAGACCACGCATGTGCCATACAAGGGTACGGGTCCTGCACTCACCGATCTGCTTGCCGGGGTCGTTGACATGACAATCACAACACCGCCACCGCTGTTGCCCCATATCAAATCGGGTGCACTGAAAGCATTAGTAGTCACAAGCAATGAGCCACTGGCCTCTTTGCCCGACGTGCCTACTGCAGAAGCTGCAGGTTATCCAGATCTTCAGGTGTCCTCGTGGTTTGCCATGTATGGTCCTAAAGGTTTGCCCAAAGAGGTGGTAGAACGCCTTGACACAGCAATTCAAAAAATCATGGCCACACCGGAATATAAAAAGAAAGCGGAAGGATTGGGCGCGAATGCAGAGTACATGGGGCCCGAGAAGCTGGGGGCTTACACGGCAGAAGAACTTGCCCGCTGGAAGAAAGTGATTGACGCTGCAGGAATCAAAGGCGGTAATTGATTTTCGCTACTGCGTGGGCACTGCGTGTTCGTTATTGACGCAGTGCCGCCGCATTTGCGCTACCGGGTAAATTTCCGGAATGCGGCGTATGTGTGCCGTTCGTTTCCTTATTGCATATATGATATTGGCATATTTTTTATGACGGGGAGAGAACATTGAAGAAAACGGCATTATCGCTCATTCTGGCATTGACATCAGCCAGCGCCATGGCGGCTTATCCGGAAAAGCCCATCGTCATGATCATTCCCTTTCCGCCGGGGCAGGCGACCGATATTTTTGCGCGTGCCCTTGCTGATGAATTGGGCAAGACCATGGGCAAACCGGTAATCACAGAAAACAAAGCCGGCGCAGGAAGCAATATCGGCATGCAGCAGGCAGTTCGGGCAAAACCGGATGGCTACACAATTGTTGTCGGAGGCAGCGCCGCTGCCGTCAATCAGACGCTATACAAGAATGTCGGCTATAGTCTGGAAAAAGATCTGAAAGCGGTCTCGGGCGTTTTCTCTGTACCACTCATTTTTTTGTCGAATCCGCAGACAGGTATTCAGTCGCTGAAGGATGTCATCGATAAATCCAAAGCCCAACCTGAATCACTGGCCTATGCCAGTGCTGGCATAGGCGGCACACAGCATTTGTCGGCTGAAATGTTCCAGGCGGCTACCGGTATCAAGCTGCGCCATATTCCCTACAAGGGCAGTGGTCCGGCACAATCCGATTTTATCGGCAATCAGGTGCCACTCATGGTGGATTCGGTAACGGCAGCGCTGCCTTATATCAAGGATAAGAAGGCCATCGGGCTGGGCGTGACGACAGCCGCCAGACTCAAGGATTTGCCGGATGTTCCAACAGTTGCAGAAACCGTGCCCGGATTTGAAGCCACAGGCTGGGCAACGGTGTTCGTGCCCAAGGATACGCCTTCAGATATCGTACAGAAACTGAACAGCGAAATCGTCAATGCATTGCAGGGACCGAAACTGTCTGCATTTATCTCTGATCGTGGTGCAGTACCTATGCCGCAGACGACAGAGCAGGCTGCGGAATTTATTCATACCGAAGTGCAGAAGTGGGGCAAGGCAGTCAAGGATTCCGGCGCGACCGTAGACTAGCGCAAAAGCAGTCTGACTGGATGGGCGGTTTAGCCTGTCTTGCGAAAAGTCAGGTTGATTCGGTTTGAGCCCAGAATGGGGTGCGGATGATCCTTGATCGTCATAATGCCATGGTATCTAAGCCTGTCGGGCCCACCCCAGACCACAACATCGCCATGAAAGAGCGATACTCTTTCCGTTTTATCGCTGCGCTTTAGCCCGCCGAACTGAAAAATGGCAGGCATGCCCAGCGAGACCGACACGATGGGTGCGGAAAAATCGGTCTCGTCTTTGTCCTGATGCAGACTCAGTTTTGAACCCGGCACATAGCGATTGATCAGGCACGAATCCGGGTTGAAATTGTCGAATCCACAGCGGCTGGCCGCGCTCACGGCCAGTGTTCGAAACAGTTCGGGCATGTCTGGCCAGGGTTCTCCCGTTTCAGGGTCAATCGCGGCGTATCGATAACCTAGACGATCCGCTGTCCAGCCGACCTTACCGCAACAGGTCAGCGCGACCGACATGGTATAACCGCCGGGTGTCACCATATGGCGGAAGGGAGACTGCCTGCGAATCTGACGTAATGCATCCAGAATACGATTGTCATATTCGCTTGCGAATTGACGCAAAACCCATGCTGCGGGCCCAAGTTGCTGATCCATCGTGGCGTCAGCAGGCAAGGGCAGGGTGTCAGGAGGGAAAAGACTCTGGCTACTCATGACATTGACATGCGTAAATTGATATTTGAAAAAACAAAAGCGCACCGCGAACTGCAAGCATCTGGTAATCTGTGCTGTGGTCTAATGTTTCAGTTAAATATACA
>JAFAGQ010000105.1 GCA_023422555.1 Pseudomonadota bacterium | reverse complement strand
TTTTGGCGGATTTGAGAATGGCTACCGGTTCAGTCACCAGGCTCACGCCCTCGGCAGGGAATACAAATTCGATGGGCGCGCCCTTGGCTTTCTCGCGAATGGCCATGTAATCGACCAGCACGCCATATGGCTTGCCGCCAGAGGTGATGTCAGTGAGCACACCGCCATTGCCTTTCTGGGAAGCCACACCACCCTCTTTCAACGCTTCATAATATTTCCACCCGAAATCCGGGTTGGTGGTAAGCGCCGACAAATGAATCATGGCCGCGCCCGAGTATAGCGGGCTGGGCATTGAAACCTGGTTTTTATACTCAGGTTTGACCAGATCCTTCCACGATGTCGGCTTGGCGCTGGCGCCCGTGTTGTAGGCAAAACCCGTGGTGATCAGCTTGGTTCCGTAATAAAAGCCGTCCTTATCGAACAGGGCGGAATCATAATTGGCCGCTTCCGGCGATTGATAGGCCAGCAGACTGTTCTCTTTTTTCAATTGTTCCAGCGTCACGCTGTCGGCAATCAGCAGCACATCCGGCTTGGCCACGCCCGCCCGCATTTCTGCGCGCAATTTGGTCATCAGTTTGGTGGTTCCGTCCCGAACCCACTCCACTTTTGTGCCGGGATTGGCTTTCTGGAACGCATCAACGGTCATCTGCGCATCCTGCGCCGGCTGACTCGTGTACAGCACCAGCGTATCGGCAATGGCAAGGGCCGGACCTGCGAGCACGAGAGCGGCAATCGCTTTTACTAGAACCTTCATGGAAACCTCATCTTTGAATTCCGGGCAATTGGACGATCTTAAGAATTTTATATTTCATGATTGTGACACAAGCCGGGCAGACATGAATGTTCACCCGCCATGTGTCATAAACTGAAATGCCGCTACACTAGACTTTGCCTGGATTGGCGAAACGACTGCGCAACGCCGCAGGATTGTCTCGCGCCGGGAAGATTTCAGGTGTAAAGTGCAGGCTGAACCATGTTTACTGCTTTTCTACTGATCCATACGCTGCCGCATGCGAAGTACTGAACCTGCCCATCCGCAACGACGCGCCCGGCTGATACAGGCGCTTGCTGGTCTATTGACCACAATGGCGGGCAGACTCGCAATAGCCCAGTCGTCCCAGCCATCATCTTCTGACTCAGCCCCCGGAAAGAACGCCAGCGATCCTGCCAGCACGCCTGGATCCCCGGCAGCCCCTGCAGGCAATCCGGCACCCGCCACACTGCCTGGCGACGCTGCGCCGCCACAGGTTGTCAGTACCCGACCGCTGCCCTCCGCACTGGAATGGAAAGAAGGAGACAGCCTGATCGTCCATAACGACTATGCGATTGAAACGCGCCGCGAAGTCCTGGGCAGACAGGTCATTACCCCAACACGCAGTCTCTTTGTCCGCGACAATGCCATGCCACCGCCAGAAAGAATTCTGGAAGAACGCGGACAATGGGCCGTATCTTTCTCTGGGGTAGCCGAGCCCGATGCCTATACGCTGGCCGAACTGCAGGCCATGCCGTCCCGAACGGTGGCCACCGTGCTGCAATGTCCGGAAAACGGACGTGGGCTGCAGGCGGTCCCGGCACCAGGAACACCCTGGCAGACCGGAGGTGCAGGCTGTGTGATCTGGACGGGGGTGCCGCTGACCACCGTGGTTCACGAACTGGGCGGCATAGCCCCGGAAAGCCGTTATCTGACGGCCACTGGCGGCGATGTGCTGCCCGATGGCATTCCTTCGGACTTTACCCGGGTCGAACGCTCGGTGCCGATATCAGCTATGGAGCATGCGCTTCTGGCCTGGAAATTGAATGGCGAACCCATCCCGCTGGCTCACGGCGGCCCCTTACGACTTGTACTGCCCGGCTATGCGAGCATCAATTACATCAAGTATGTGAAGCGCATTGCGTTTACCAAAGATGAATCCAGTGCACACATCCAGACGGCCGATTTTCGCGTACCGCTACGACCAGGGCAGCCTAATCTGACCATTCCCGCCTGGCGTCTGCCGGTCAAGTCCTGGATTACCTCGCCTACCGCCGCTGATAACACAGTCAAGGCAGGGCCGGTGCAGATAGAAGGGGTGGCCATGGGCGGATCCTCGGCCGTTACCCGTATTGAAGTTTCGGCAGATGGCGGTCGCAACTGGCAGGCCGCTCAATTGACCGGCCCCGACTTCGGTCCTTTTGCCTGGCGACTTTTTACCGCGACGCTCACGCTCCCTGCCGGACCCGCCGTGCTGGTCTGTCGCGCAAGCAATGCGGCCGGGCAGCAGCAACCCGAGCGCACCCGGGACAATACCGGTTATTTTGTGAATGGCTGGTACGAGCATCGGGTCGTTCTGAACTTGAATGCGTAAATTTGAGCGACGACTCATGCAATTGCGCTTTGACTTGCCGCACGCCCTCGGGCTGGCGCATAATCCCTCCATTGCCCTTCCTTTTCCCCGCCCTTTGCTTCTCACGGATTTTCCATGC
Organism: Pseudomonadota bacterium; assembly: GCA_023422555.1. GTDB lineage: Bacteria > Pseudomonadota > Gammaproteobacteria > Burkholderiales > Burkholderiaceae_B > Advenella. Next base: position 14,860 of record JAFAGQ010000105.1, on the reverse strand, counting down.
CTTTGCGTCACTGGCTTGCTGCCCTGCTCGTCGTCCTCCTTTGGGGTCTGAATTTTGTCGTTATCAAGTTTGGCGTAGGCGAGTTTCCCCCGCTGCTATTGGGCGCCCTGCGATTCGCCCTGGTTGCGTTCCCGGCAGTCCTGTTTATTCCCCGCCCCGTTATCCCATTGCATCTGTTGCTGCTTTTCGGTCTGACGCTGTGCTTCGGCCAGTTTGCCTTTCTGTTCAGCGCGATTGCTCTGGGCATGCCGGCAGGTGTTGCATCACTGGTCTTGCAGTCTCAGGCGTTCTTTTCCGTATTGATCGCCGCGCTGCTGCTTAACGAAAAAGTGCGTGTCCACAGCATTATTGCCATGATCATTGCTGCGATCGGGCTTGCCGTGATTGAAGCTGGCGGCGAAAGTGCCCAGCCTGTGCCTTTGTTCGCCTTCTTTCTGACGCTGTGCGCGGCGTTCAGCTGGGGCTGCGGAAATATCGTCATCAAAAAAGCCGGACCTGCGGTCAATATGTTCAGTCTGCTAACCTGGGGCGCCGTGTTCCCTGTCTTCCCATTTCTGCTGGCATCATTTGTTTTTGAAGGCCCTGAGGCAATCACCCAGAGTCTGACCAATCTGACATGGGTCGGCGTGGGATCGGTCATGTATCTTGCGTACGCCGCCTCTTTCGTGGGTTACTACTTATGGGGTCGACTGCTGGCACAACATCCCGTGAGCCTGGTGACACCCATGTCGTTACTGATACCGGTGGTGGGCCTGTTCTCAGCCGAACTGGTGCTGCATGAAAAACTGTCGACTGTGCAATGGCTGGGCAGTGCGGTGGTTGTCGCAGGTCTGGGGATGAATATCTTCGGCAGTCGTCTATATCGAGGCAAAGGGAAGACAGGACAGCAACGAAAGGCAAAGCGTGTCCCACAAGCAACAACTAAGGGCAGATAAACAACGGTTCTGCAAATTACCGTTCAGCCTGGGAACGTGACTGATTGCCAGCAAGGGAAATGGGGTATGCTTTTCACAGGGACTGACGGGTCGCATGACGATATAAATGGAAACATTTTTGATTTGTGTGAAAAAATGGCTTCCTATATGATCTGAAATGTTACACGCAGTCGGGGAATTTATTAATTTCAGGAGTGAGAGAATATGTCGATTATCGTTACTATCATCATTGGTTTTATCGTTGGGTTGATCGCTCGCGCAATCATGCCCGGTAGTCAGCCGATGGGCTTCATTCTTACTGCTATTCTGGGTATTGTCGGTTCTATCGTCGCAACCTATCTGGGTCAGGCAATGGGGTGGTATGCACAGGGTGATGCGGCAGGCTGGATCGCCTCTGTGATTGGTGCCATTATTGTACTTTTTGTATATGGTCTTATCGTCAAGCGCACCTGATCACGACATGTTATAAAGAGTGCGTGCCCCAGGGCACGCATTTTTATTTTGTATGACACATTTTCAACGATTGCGGGGGGATTATGGCGCACTATATCGACGATAAAAACATGATTGATGCCAGAAAACCGGCAGGCCTGATCAGAAGAATGGCCCGCATCGCCACACGCGCCGGCCGCGCCGTGATCCAGAAAGCGCTGCTGCTGTTTTTTGCGGTGCGCAATCCGTCCACTCCAGCGTGGGCTCGACGCGTCATTTATGGCGCCCTGGCCTATCTGGTTTTGCCACTGGACACGCTGCCCGACTTTATCCCGGGCGTTGGTTACACCGACGACATGGCAGTCATCGCTGCTGCCCTGGCTGCTGTTGCCTATTACATTACGCCCGAAGTGAAGCAGCAGGCAGAACAGGCTGCCAACCGCTGGTTCAAACACTGATCTGTCTGATTCGGTTTCACGCGAGATGGCCCGTCGTCTTCACTCCTTCAAGGATTTCTGGCTGACTGAAGCCGTGCGTCTTCGCGAAGACCATTGGGGGCCGATAGACGATTCGACCTTCATTCGCGACCTGCGCAACAGCAGCGACAGTCCGGAACAGAAAATCATTCATCGGGCTCGGCGCATTGCCGAAAGGGAAGATACCCTGACCCTGGTCGATAAATGGTCTCAGGGTGCCCGACTTGCGCTGGTCATTCTCGCAGTGGTTGCGCTGCTTGGCGGTGCAGGGGCTGCTGCAGGTGTACTCAGCTCTGCAGACCGGCATATCAATGTACTGCTTGCCCTGGTGACGCTGCTGGGTGTACACAGCCTGACTTTCCTGTTCTGGCTTCTGTCATTTTTTCTCTCTACGCGGGCATTCAGCTGGCTGGGCCAGTTGTGGCTCTGGCTGAGCCGTAAGATTGCGCGTGGTCCGCAAGCTGCCCTGGCACCCCAGTCCTTTGTCTCGCTGCTGGCACGCAATGGGGGACTCAAGTGGGCACTTTCCAGTGTCAGTCACGGATTCTGGGTTCTGTTTTTTACTGCCGCGCTGCTGACCATGCTGGGTCTGCTGGCGGCGCAACGCTATACCTTTGGCTGGGAAACCACAATTCTGACGCCAGACGTGTTTGTCTCACTGACGCGCACGCTGGGCACGGTCCCTTCCCTGTTTGGTTTTCCAACGCCACAGGCCGATCTGGTGAGGCAAAGCACCGCGGGGGCGACGCTCTCGGACAGTACTTATGCCGTATGGTCAGCCTGGCTGCTGGGCGTCGTGTTTGTGTATGGCCTGGTGCTGCGAGTCATCAGTCTGCTTTTTTGCCTATGGCAATTGCGCCGTTCCATCAGGGATCTTCGACTGGACATTAGCCTGCCGTCCTACAGTCGCCTGGTCACGCGCCTAGCCCCGTCCAGCGAGAATCTGGGCGTTGACGCCCCTGCTGGCGAGGACGATCGTCCCGTCAGAGTAAGCGAAGCTGGTCTCAATTATTCCTCTGAGCCCATGTATGTCGGCATTGAACTGCCTGCCGATACGCCCTGGCCGGTTTTTTCCGCTGCAGCGGGCACCCAGGATGGCGGCATTCTTGAGTCCCGGGAACAGCGACATGCCCTGCTGGATCGCCTGCATTCTCAGCCGGTCAAGGGACTGCTTCTGGTTATTGACTCTGCCCAGACACCGGATCGCGGTACCCTTCGTCTCATTTCCGAGCTTGCTGCACTGGCCCGCGCCAGTCATATTCTGCTCTGGCAACAACTGGAACAGTCAGGGCGACGCGAAACGTGGCTTGCGCAGCTGTCAAAGGCAGGCTTTCTGCCTGACACGGTGCACACAAGCGCCAGCACGCTTCCTGACTGGATTGCCGCGCCATGAATGCTTCCACCACCACCCTTCGTCTGGCCGTTGTAGGTCACACAAATACCGGCAAAACCTCTTTGCTGCGTACACTGACGCATGATGCGGGCTTCGGGCAGATATCGGATTCACCCGGCACCACCCGACACGTAGAGGGCGCGCGCCTGCTGCTCAATGGCGCACCGGCTGTAGAACTGTACGATACGCCGGGGCTGGAAGACGGCATCGGGCTGCTGGATTACCTGGAGCAGCTTCAGGAACAGACAGGCAGCCGTTACGATGGACCCGAAAGTATTGCCCGCTTTCTGGACTCACCAGAGAGCAAAGGCCGTTTTGAACAGGAAGCGCGGGTTCTGAAGAAACTCCTGGCCTGCGACGCCGGTCTTCACGTGATTGACGTCCGCGACCCGGTACTGGCCAAGCATAAAGATGAACTGGCTATTCTGGCGCGCTGTGGCAAACCGTTAGTGCCGGTCCTGAATTTCATCAATCACCCGGATTCCCGCAAGCAGGACTGGAAAACCACACTGGCCCGACTCGGTCTGCATGTAGTGATTGAATTTGACACTGTCGCGCCGGCCATCGATGGCGAAGCGCAGCTTTTTCAGAAGCTGGCGCTGGTGCTGGATACACACGCCGCCACCTTGCAGGCCATGTCAGAAGATGTGGGGGTACAGCGTGAACGACGTCGTGCCGCCGCCTTTGCCCTGGTTGCCGATATGCTGATCGACGTGGCGGCGCTGCGCCTGAGCAGTCAGACTGACCAGGAGAGCGTGCGGCGCACGACACAGCTGCTTCAGGAGAAAGTACGGGAGCGCGAACAGCAGGCCGTCACTTCCCTGCTTGAACACTATCGCTTTCGCGCCGCCGACTATCCCGGGCAACCCCTGCCGCTGGAAGGGGGACGCTGGAGCATGGACCTGTTCAATCCTCAGGCCCTGCTGGACACCGGCATTCAGGTGGGTAAAGGCTTTGCCGCAGGTGCCATGGCGGGTGCCGCCATAGACGTATTCACTGCCGGCCTGAGCCTGGGCACCGCTGCTCTGATTGGCGGTGTGCTGGGCAGCGTTTGGCAGGGGACAGATAAACTGGGCAAGCGGCTTTATGGCCGGCTGCAGGGATATCACGAGATCACGGTGGAAGACAGTATCCTGCGACTTCTGGCTATCCGTGCGCATCAGCTGATTCGTGCGCTGGAATTGCGCGGGCACGCCGACATGGCGCCGGTGAACATTCCGCGTGAAGCTGCCCGCAAGGAACTCAAGGAAGAACCGCTACCCGAGCAACTTCAGGACGCGCGCGGATATCCGGAATGGTCCAGAATGGGCGACCGATACTCGCCAGGGTCTCGCCGCGATGTCGCCGTCAGCGAGCTGGGCAAAATACTGTCACGAGCCGGCCAATAAACAGAACTAAGAACAGAACTTCTATCAGGACTTACATCAGAACAGGCGAGTCCGGCAGGTGATTGCTTCCGTCATCGTTCACGCCATTCGGCGGGCATACGCTTTGTAATTGTTCTTCAATCGCGGTGATGGCCTGCATGAGTCCCTGCTCATAGTCTTTTGCCGCAAAGCGTTTTTGCAGAATATCGGTGACCTCGGCCCACTTCTGAGCTGGCACTGGTATGCCCCGATCTGCAATGATTTCGAACTTGTGTTTATTCAGCGAGATATACAGCAGCAGGCCGGTACGCGCAGGGGTATCCCAGACGCGAAGGCGGCCAAAAACCTCAAGCGCTCGCAGACCGGTTTCGCTGCCATGACAAGGTGAGTCATGCTCAATGGCCAGAACCAGTTCGCCGGCGTGCCGCTGTTCACTTTCGCGGATATGCTGAGTGATACGCTCGAGCATGGCCGCAGAAAATACGCGGCGCGACAGCCACCAGCCGTCAAGCCCATCCAGACCCAGCCATTCCCATTTATTACCAGCCACCTGACGCTCCTCCGCCGCCACTGCTTCCGCCGCCGCCTCCACCGAAGCCGCCCCCGCCAAAGCCACCGCCGCCGAAACCACCACCTCCGCGGCCCATGCCACCCAGACCGCCGAGCCCACCACCCAGGATGGTACCGTTACGTCTTGCGCCGCGCACTGCACCGCGAGGAACCACTTTGCGTGCAATGCCGCTGATCACAAGTGCCGCAACTGCCGCCAGCGCAGCCCACAGAATACTGCCCGTAATCACAAACAGCATGACACCGGCTGCTGCGGCGCTGATAACGGGTGGGAAAAAGGCAATCAGGAAAAAGCCAAACATCAGCATGGGGCCCAACTGGCCCAGCAGCCCTTCGTCGAATTCATCGCCGTTGCTGGCGGATTTTTTTTCGGGTACCGGCAGCGCTTCGTTTTCAATCAGGGAAACGAGCGCGGTAACGCCTGCATTGACGCCCCCGGCAAAATCATTTTCCTTGAAATGCGGCGCGACATAATCGTTGATAATACGTGACGCAAGTGCATCGGGCACGGCGCCTTCCAGCCCGTAGCCCACTTCAAGGCGCATACGCCTGTCGTTCTTGGCAATCAGGAACAGAATGCCATCGTCAACTTTGGCCCGACCCACTTTCCAGGTATCAAACACGCGCCGTGAATAGCTTTCCACGGTATCGGGTTGAACAGTAGGCACCATCAGCACGAACACCTGCGCCCCTTTTTTATCTTCCAGCGCTTTCAGTTTGGCCTCAAGCGCGGCTTTCTGGTTTGCATCCAGTGTACCCGTGGTGTCGGTAACTCGTGCTGTAAGCGCAGGAACAGCCACTTCCTCTTGCGCCATGGCCGGAGAAAGGACTGTTAGCGTCATCAACATCAGCAGTGCAAAGAACAGGTGCTGAAGGCGCTGCGTGAACTGCGATGCGCGATTACCATTTGCAAGGCACAACGAACCCGACATGGCCGAGTCCTTTGCTGTCCGGTTGTTCGAGAGCAGCCACGACCTGGCGTTGTGCATCGCTGATAATCGAGTCATCAATGAACGAACCATGAATACGCCTGGCATTATTGCGCAGGAGCGGGCTGTGCAGGAGCCGGTTGAGCGGGTGCAGGCTGAGCCGGCGTACGGGCGCCGGTATCAAACTTGACCTCAGGATTACGCATGATCTCGTCCTGATTGTCTGTGCCGAAATTGGGTTTCACCTGATAGCCCATGATTTTGGCGGTGATCAGCGTGGGGAACTGACGGATCAGGGTGTTGTATGCCTGAACATCCTTGATGTAGCGACCACGCGCTGTTGCGATGCGGTTTTCTGTGCCTTCAAGTTGCGCGTTCAGATCGCGGAACAGCGCATCGGCTTTCAGTTGCGGGTAGTTCTCGGAAACCGCAATCAGACGGGACAGCGCTGAACCCAGCTGGTTCTGCGCAGCCTGAAACTGTTGCAACTGCTCCTGAGTAGGGACGGTGTCTGCAGAAATCTGCACACTGCCTACTTTGGAACGCGCTTCGGTGACCTGCGTGAGAACTTCGCGCTCATTCACCATATAGGCATTCACGCTGGCGACGATCTTGGGCACCAGGTCTGCGCGACGCTGATATTGATTCAGCGTTTCGGACCAGGCCGCTTTTACCTGTTCATCCAGCGTCTGGATCTGGTTATAACCGCAACCCGACAACAGAACCGCTGTCATAAACGTACAGATTAAACCGAGAATTCGTTTCATGTTGGTAGCAACCCATAGAAGTGAATCAGAAAATAATTGCTGTAATCATAGCCGTTTTTTGCCAACTGTATGACATCGGAAAACACAGAGACATCCCGAGAGTGTCAATTTCGTTAAATTCATTTCAAATGAAATCGCAGCAGCACTGCGTTCTTAAAAGTTGCCGTAATCACATTTCTCAGTAATTTGTGCAAAATGCACACTTCATATATACTGTGGAAGAAGAATCACATGTCGCGGAGGATCCAGTATGACTGCGCTCGTTCAATCCAAACCTGCTGCCGATGCCGTCCTGGCCAAGGCGGTTCTGCGCGCTGCCGAGCAACTCGGACTCAAACAAACTGAGCTAGCGGCCGTGCTTGGGATGCATCGCACAGCCGTCAGCCGTCTCAAAACCACCGCCACCCTGGATCCGGCCAGCAAGCAGGGAGAGCTGGCCCTCCTGTTGCTGCGGCTTGCCCGTGCCCTGTTTGCCCTGACCGGCGGCGACCAGGAATGGATGCGCCACTTCATGCGCACGCCCAATAATGTGACAGGTGGCGTTCCTGCCAATCAGATCGAAACCATCCAGGGCATGGCGACGGTGCTGCAGTTTGTCGATGCCATTCGCGGCAAAGTGTAATGATCCGGCAGGCAATCTGGCAGGCTTGTAACGGCCCCGCGCATATCCGCCCCATTAGCGGCAGGCTGCAGCGGCTGGTAGAAAGCCAGGAGCAGATTGCCACGCTGGGCTATGTCGACACGCTTGATGAACAGGCCCTGCTGGAACAGATGCTGGATGAGACCAAACCCGTTTCACAGCCCGACTGCGATGCTCTGCACTATCTGCTGAAGACGCCATTTCGTTATCCGCCACTCAGGTGGGGTTCGCGTTTTGGCGGCGTTCACGAGCGCAGCCTGTTCTATGGCGGCCTCACGCTGGGGGCCGTTCTGGCCGAAAGTGCCTTTTATCGATTCGTTTTCTGGCATTCCATGAACGGCGCGCCCGTCAAAGACAGAATTCGCAGCGAACACACGCTTTTTTCAGTCCGTTACCAGACAAACAAGGGTATACAGCTACAGGCGCCACCTTTCGATCGGTATCACGACGAACTTACCCATCCCGTTGACTACCGCGCATCGCAGACGATGGGGACGGCAATGCGAGAGTCCGGGGTTCTGGCCTTTGAATATTGTTCCGCCCGGGATCCCGAACACGGCCTTTGTGCGGCCTTGTTCTCTCCCGACGTTTTTCGCCAGAAAAAGCCCCAGGAAAGCAGCCAGTGGTTCTGTGAAGTCAGTGCCGACCGGGTGTCATTTACCCAACTGCGATCGGGCGATATCAAAACTTACGCACTCGCGCATTTTCTTGTTGACGGTGCGCTGCCAAGACCCGCCTGACGCTCCTTATATATAACTTACAAATAGCTGAAAAAAATGCTAAGATCGTATCTTGGCATCGGAGCATTATCGTCTGCCTACGCAAGTCCAATTGCAACGCTTCTCTATACGCTCTTCTGGCAAAGACACCAAACACACGTCACCAAATGCTTTCTTAAGCGGCGGCACACGCAGTTAACAAGATAGCTGCGCAGAATCAGGCAGGTCAGCAGTTTCATGAAAAAATATCTCCCTCGTCCAATTACCCTGTTTTTCTCCAGCGAACCGGCCTCAGGTATCGTGCTTATGATCGCCGCACTGCTGGGAATATGGTGCGCCAATTCGGCAGCGGCACCTGCCTACTTTGGCATGCTTTCCAGCTACATCATGGGCCTGTCGGTTCTGCACTGGATCAACGATGCGCTCATGGCGGTCTTCTTTCTGTACGTAGGTCTTGAGGTCAAACGGGAACTGCTCACGGGCGAGTTGTCTACCTATCAGAAACGGCTGCTGCCATGTATGGCAGCTGTGGCTGGGGTCGTCACGCCTGCGCTCATCTTCGTTGCGTTCACTTACTCCGAACCTGCACAGTTACGAGGCTGGGCAGTACCCGCCGCAACCGACATCGCCTTTGCTCTGGGCGTGCTGGCGCTATTGGGCTCGCGCGTGCCCGCCTCTCTGAAAATATTTCTGACAGCGCTCGCGGTCATTGACGACCTGATCGCCATTGTAATTATTGCCCTGTTCTATACCGCGGACATTCAGGCACTGTATCTGGTGCTGGCCGGCGTCGCATTGGCCTTGCTGATCATGCTGAATCGTCGCAATATCATGAGTGGCATCCCGTATGCGGCCGTAGGAGCGCTTATGTGGTGGTTTGTTTTGAAGTCAGGAATTCACGCCACGCTGGCAGGTGTGGCCCTGGCTCTCACACTGCCGTTGTCTGGCAGGAGCACGGCACCGGAAGCTGCACCACTGATCAGATGGGAGCATGGCCTGTCGCCGTGGGTCGCCTTCCTGATTGTTCCGATTTTTGGCTTTGCCAATGCCGGTGTTTCGTTCAGCGATTTCTCCTGGAGTCAGCTCACCCACCCTGTAGTGCTGGGAATTGCGGCCGGGCTGTTCTTTGGCAAGCAACTGGGTATTGCGGGACTCGTCTGGGCGGCCGTCAAACTGGGCTTTGTCCGTAGACCCGAAGGCGCGAGCTGGATGCAGATCTATGGTGTCAGCGTACTTTGCGGTATCGGATTTACCATGAGTCTGTTCATTGGCGCACTGGCATTTCTCGACCCGGCGGTGCAGGATCTGGCAAAGATCGGCGTATTCTGCGGCTCGGTGGCCGCCGCGCTGGTGGGATATCTGATTCTGTATTGCAGTGCGCGCCCACAATGCTGACGAACAGGCGTTTTCTGCGGATCGGGTTTTGCCAGGCCGCTTTGATCCGAGTGGCGAAAATTTTCTGCGGCGGCATTACAGCCACCGCGGGCACCCAATCCGTGTCAGACAGGCCATTTCCCTGACCAAACACCCCAAATCCGTTTAACATGTCGGGTTTGCAGGCGCGTTGCCCCATCGGGCGTCGCTCGCCTTTGCCATCTCATTCTCTATTCCGAATACACTCCAGATGTCTACACATTCCATTCCGCAGGAAGTTGCCCGCCGCCGGACTTTTGCGATTATTTCCCACCCCGATGCGGGTAAAACCACGCTGACCGAAAAACTGCTGCTTTTCGCAGGTGCCATTCAGATCGCCGGTAGCGTGAAAGCACGCAAGGCCAGCCGGCATGCGTCGTCAGACTGGATGGAGATCGAGAAGCAGCGCGGCATTTCCGTTGCCTCTTCAGTCATGCAGATGGAATATCGCGACTGTGTGATCAATCTGCTGGACACCCCGGGCCACCAGGACTTTTCCGAAGATACCTATCGGGTGCTGACCGCTGTCGATGCCGCCCTGATGGTGATCGATGCGGCCAACGGGGTTGAGCCTCAGACCATTCGCCTGCTGCAGGTGTGTCGCGCACGCAATACGCCCATCATTACCTTCATCAACAAAATGGACCGCGAGGTTCAGGAACCGCTGGACCTGCTGGCAGAGATTGAGTCGCACCTGGGCATGGACGCCGTCCCCTTCTCCTGGCCCGTGGGCATGGGCAAATCATTTGGTGGTGTGTTTGATATCCGCCGCAACCGCATGCGCGTTTTCCGTCCTGGACAGGAACGTCGCGGTAATAATGAAGACATTATTGAAGGACTGGATAATCCTGAAATCAGCAAGCGCTTCGGCAGTGCCTTTGAAAAGGCGAAAGAAGAAATTGATCTGCTGCAGGAAGCCGCCCCGGCCTTTGAACACGATGCCTTTCTGGCGGGCAGGCAGACTCCCGTGTTTTTTGGTTCGGCCATCAACAACTTCGGCGTTCAGGAAGTGCTGGACACACTGGTTGAATGGGCACCCAAACCAGGGGCGCGTCAGGCACTGCAGCGGGTTGTGCAACCTGATGAAACCAAATTCTCAGGGGTGGTGTTCAAAGTTCAGGCTAATATGGACCCTGCGCATCGGGACCGCGTGGCGTTCGTCCGGGTCAGCTCGGGACGTTTTGAACGCGGCATGCGCCTGAAGGTCAGTCGTACCGGTAAAGAGATCCGCCCAAACAACGTGGTGTCTTTTCTATCCCAGCGACGTGATCTGCTGGACGAGGCCTATGCCGGTGATGTCATCGGTATTCCGAATCATGGTGTGCTGCAACTGGGTGACGTGCTGACTGAAGGCGAAACGCTGCAGTTCACCGGCCTGCCGTTCTTTGCGCCGGAGCTGTTCCAGGCCGTAGAGGTCAAGGATCCCTTGCGCACCAAGCAGTTGCGTACGGGCCTGACACAGCTGGGTGAAGAAGGTGCCATTCAGGTGTTTCGTCCTCAGGCGGCTGGCGGCGCGCTGCTGCTTGGCGCGGTGGGACAGTTGCAGTTCGAGGTGGTGGCACACCGGCTTAAGACCGAATACGGTGCCGATGCCCGCATGATGCCTTCGCGCTATACCATGGCGCGCTGGGTCACCAGCGAGAACCCGAAAGCGCTCAAGAAGTTCATCGACAGTAATGCGGCAAACATTGCTTACGATGTGGTGGATGCACTGGCTTTCCTGATTACGTCGCCTGCACAATTGCGGGTTGCACAGGAGCTGAATCCGGAGATTAATTTTCATGCCATGCGCGAACATGGCGGTAAAGTATTTGGGGAAAACGGCTAAAATTAGCCGAATCACAACCGAGGTATGCAGATGTCCTGGCGTTTATTATTTTTGTCCCTTCTCATCGTGGCCGGCGCGGCAACGTGGGGAGGTCTGCAGGCAGGTGACTGGCTGATCGAGCATGCACCGGTGTCTGCGAATGTACCCAATGTCACGGCATCGGATCCCAACCCTATGGTCGATGCACAGGGTCGCCCGGTAGAACCGCAACCTCAGCAACCTCTCATGAGCGGCGCGCAGGGTGTGCCCTCACAGCCTGAGCCCGTGCAATGGCATGTTGACGCTGCCAAAGGCGAGCAGGCTATCGAACAGGCAGTGACCACGAACAATAGCGAAATCACCACAGGTGACGCCACCGACACGCTCGACGGAGCAGACGACCAGGAAATGGTACCTATTCGCCGTACGCCGCGCCAGCCGCGGGCTGCGGCAACGGGTGGCAACTGGGAGCCCGCCTTCCGTCAGGCCATGAGCGAGTGTCGCGCACTGGGATTCTTTGACCGCCCCGCCTGCCTGTCCCGTGTCAGAAATCAGTATTGCGGCGCCAATAATGCCTGGGGCAATGTGTCGGACTGCCCGTCACGATAGGCCGGGTTTTACGGATCACAAAAAGTCACGGCGGCGCTTCCACATTCACCGCCCACAATCAACAGACAAAAAAACAGTCCCTTCGAAATCGGATTTTTATCCGGTCCTCGAAGGGACTGTTTCCCTATCTGACGCCAATCAGCATCGCGCAAAAACGGGGCTGAGGGCCAAAAGCCTATCAAACAGAATCAGTCTTCCTCGCCCATCTGGCTTTGCAGGTAATTCTCCAGACCCACTTTGCCGATAAGCTCGCTGTTGGTTTCGAGCCAGTCAATCTGCTCTTCCACTTCTTCCAGATTTTCCTGAAGCAGGTCGCGCGTGACATAGTCACGCACGCTCTCACAGTGTGCAATGGCTTCAGTCAGCGTACGGTGATTGTCGATTTCGATCTTCAAATCACATTTGAGAATTTCCGGTATGTTTTCGCCGATATGCAGCTTGTGCAGGTCCTGCAGATTGGGCAGGCCTTCCAGCAGAAAAATGCGTTCGATGATGGCATCGGCATTTTTCATTTTCTGAATCGAGGTGTGATACTCGCTTTTGTTATAGCGGTTCAGGCCCCAGTTCTTCGCCATGCGGGCGTGCAGAAAATACTGATTGATGGCAGTCAGCTCGTTGGTGAGCTGCTTGTTGAGAAATTTGAGAACGTCCTTATCGCCTTTCATGATCATTCCTTTGTATTGACAGGTGTTCAGCGAGGCAGACTGGCCGCGCATGCATCCTTTGACATTGAAGAAATTATAAGTCAAGGATCCGCGAATACGCCGGAATGCCGCAAGAACACTGCATGTGGTAAATGAGAATGGAAATGAAAGCGTTTTTGTTCAGCAATGGGACAGGCTCAGAAATTGCCCTGTTTGAACGACATCCAGGGCAAAATACGGCCGCGGAACGAAGATCGAAAGCGGTATCAGATGCAGTTTACCGGTGACTGAGCGGGGCCAAAAAGAGACAAGGAAAAGAAGAGGAGAACGACAAGAGTTGAAGATAAGAAGGAGGAAGAGGAAGATGAAGAGGAAGAAGAAGACGAAGAGGAGCAGATCAGCTGACGAATATCAGTGCCACAAGGGATGCAGGAGAGTTAGGAGGATCTGAAACAGAAGGACCTGAAACTGCAAACAGAGAATCAGGCAGCGGAACGCCAGAGAATAACGGACTCGGTTTCCAGCGCGTCGCATTTTTCCTTGCCGCAGTGATCATTGGCGCCCTCATGACTGATGGGCGAGCCGCTACAGGCTGCGCGCTCAAGATAGCTACAGGCCATTTGAGCACAGCAACCGCAATTGGTAGCGACATCCAGTTCACGCTGCAGGTCACCCAAAGTTGATGCGCCCTGGGCGATAGCGTCCAGGACTTCTTTCTCGGTGACGGCATTACAAATGCAAATATACATGAGACTAATTATCATCCAAGCCCGACAAACTTGCAAGCAATCGTAAGCCACTTCTGATAATTAGCCATTATCGCCATGCTTTACCGTCTTTTCAGACGATTTCCTGCTAATCGCCGTTCAGACTTGCCCGTGCCTTGCGCAGCGCCGCGGGCGGAATGCCCAACACTTCACGGTATTTGGCGACCGTACGACGTGCAATGGTAATGCCGTCCTTGGCCAGCAGATCGGTCAGCCGGCTATCCGACAGTGGCTTGCCTTCGGGCTCGGCCTGGATATAGTCACGAATCCGGATCTGCACGGCTGTTGCCGATGCGCTTTCTCCGGTATCGGTTGCCACGCCTGAGCCAAAGAACCGCTTCAGTTCAAAGACGCCATGGGGCGTCGCAATGAATTTCTGGGTCGTTGCCCGGGAGATGGTCGACTCATGCATGCCCACCGCTTCCGCCACGTCGCGCAGGGTCAGAGGCTGCATTTGTGCCATGCCATGCTCCAGGAACCCGCGCTGCTTGTCCATAATGGCTTTTGACACATCCAGAATCGTAGTAAATCGCTGACTGACCTGACGAATGAATCCCTTGGCGGCCAGCAGTTGTTCGCTCATTCCGGCACCGGCCTCTTTGCCCAGTCGACGAATCATGGACTCGTATCCTTCACTGATACGCAACGAGGGCATGACCGCCTGGTTAATCGTGAGGACCCACTCCCCTTTGATCTTGTGAACCAGCACATCCGGAACGGCAAAATCAGCCGTGGGCGCGCTGAACTGTTTGCCGGGCCGGGGGTCCAGCTGACGAATCAGGGCGTGGGCCTGACGGATCAGCTCTATGGGGGCGCCCGTAATGGCACGCAGCTGTGCGGTATCTGCACGCCCCAGCGCTTCCAGGCCGGCCTCGCAGATCTTGCGGGCGCAAGCCAGCACCTCGGGCTCCACCGGATTGCTCAGCGTGGTCGTGTTCAATTGCAGCAGCAGACATTCCGAGAGCGTACGCGCACCTACCCCCGCGGGATCACAGGACTGCAGAAGACGCAGGGCAACTGCCAGGTCATCTTCATCCACTTCGGCATCTTCAGAGAAGAAAGTCGCTATTTCCTGCAGATCTGTCTGCAGGTAGCCGTTGTCGTCAAGCTCTTCGATAAGATAATCGGCCAGACTGACGTCCCTTTCAGATGCATGGGTCAGCCGCAGCTGCTTGCGCAGATGGTCGGCCAGGGATTCGGCCACGGCCGTTTCCGGCTGAAAATACTCATCATCACGGGATTTCTGGCCGGATTGCGAGCTCCAGTCCTGTTGTAAAAGCTCGGCATCATTTTCACTTACATTTGTGTTCTCTTCCGATATTTGGTTATTATCGACGAGTTCAAGCATGGGATTGTCCTGCAAAACCTGTGCCAGCTCTGCCTGGAGGTCCA
>JAFAGQ010000102.1 GCA_023422555.1 Pseudomonadota bacterium | reverse complement strand
CAGGCGAAGCCGTTGAGCGGACATTCCAGCTGTATTCTCCACAAATCGCGTCCATCGTTGTAAAACGTCGCGGTGATGTGCGTCGTGCCAAGCTTTACTACCTGCGTAACCGTTCTGGTAAAGCTGCCCGTATCAAAGAAAAACTGGTACGCAAGGCCGACAAACAGGCAAACGCATAAGCAAGAGTATTCTCAGACGCATAAGCGAGTATTCTGTTTATCTCCTTCGTTGCGCCCAGGCCTCTGGCAGGTGCAACAAGGTACAAATAGCCGGCATTGCCGGCTATTTTTTTACCCGCATCATCCCGGACCCAGCTTTTCCCATAGTCCTATTGACATCCATTCGCGTTTCATTTCATTCCCGAAATCCTGAAACCAACATGACTGCCGTAAAATAGGAATATGTTAGTTGTCATATTCCCAAGGATCTCGTTTTGAATGAACCCTTAAGAAAGCGCATCACGCCCGGATTCGACGTCCAGGCGCAAAAATGGACGGTGGCTGATGAGAATCTTCTGGCAATACCGCCCGCAATGCTTACGCCGGCGTTCATTGAAAAAGCCTTTGATCATAGTCTGGTCTGGTCTGCTGATGCGCTTGTTCAGGAATGGAACGAGGCCAAGATCATCCAGTATCAGTCAGAATCCTATATTGACTCAGCCGTATTGATGCCGTTGGTCAGAAACGGTGATGCGATTTCGGTTCTGCTGACCAAACGCTCAGAAAAGCTTTTTCACCACCCGGGTCAGATCAGTTTTCCGGGAGGGCGTGTGGAAGAGGGCGACATCAATCCTCAGCACACGGCCTTAAGGGAAACGTTTGAAGAAATTGGCGTGCCTGGTAAGGATGTCACAATGCTTGGGCAGTTGCCGGAATTCTATACCGGTACAGGATTTCTGCTGCGGCCCTATGTGGGCTGGCTTGATAGCATCAGCGAAATCAGGATCGATCAGGTTGAGGTGGCCGAAGTCTTTCAGGTGCCGCTTGCCTTTTTGATGGACCCACGCAATCACCGCCTCCATCACGCCATTCAGCCCGACGGCAATGAGCGCTATTACTATTCCATGCCCTGGAACGATTATTTTATCTGGGGTGCCACGGCCAGTATCATCCGCAATTTCTATCATCGCTTGCTGGCCGTAGCGGGGACCGGACAGGCCTGATCAGTATTTCTGCGGCGCGGTCGATTCTGCGAGAATGCGCATATACAATTCGTGGCGCTTCTGGCTGATCAGCCCTTTTTCTTTGGCTGCAAGCACCCCGCAACCAGGCTCATGGCGATGTGTGCAGTTGTAGAACTTACAGTTCTGACTGTAAGGTGCAAATTCAGGAAAGCCATGTTCCACCTCGGTCTGCCCCAGATGTTTCAGACCAAAGGCCTGGAACCCCGGAGAGTCAATCAGTTCGCCGCCATTGTCCGGCAGATGATAGAGCCGTGACGATGTTGTGGTGTGTTTGCCGGTTCCCAGGGCGGTGGAATGCGCCTGCGTCTCTGCGCGCGCATCGGGCACAAGTATGTTCAGAATGCTGGACTTGCCCATGCCGCTTTGACCCAGCAACAAACTGGTTTTGTCTTTAAGTCGCGGCAGCAGGGCATCCTTCAATGCGTCAGGCTGCAGCGTGCTGGTTTCAATTACCGGTACACCCAGATCGCGGATATGGGTAAGCAGGCTTCGGGCGCGCGGGAGCGCTTCACTCAGATCACATTTATTCAGAATGATTACGGGAGCGATATCCGCGCTGAATGCGCCGGCCAGCGCCCGTCCGGTCAGATCATCCGAAAACAATGGCTCCACGGCAACAACAATCAGCAACTGGTCGACATTCGCAGCAAACTGCTTGGCGCGCATGTCATCAGAGCGATAGAGAAGGTTTTGGCGTTCATGGATACGCTCGATTCGTCCTTCGTCCTGGCCCTGCGGCTCTATCTCCACATAGTCACCGACACAGATGCCTGTTTTTTTACCACGCGTGTAGCATTGGCGGAACTGGCCGTTTTCAAGTTCCACCTGATAGTGCCGTCCATAAGCGGCAATAACGCGGCCGCTGATCATCCGTTGGAGGCCTGCAATTGCTGGAGTCGGCGAATCCGCAATGAGGCAGGCGGGTGGCTATCGTAGAAGGCCGAATGAACGGGATCTGGTGTCAGGGTCGAGGCATTGTCGTCGTATAGCTTGACCAGCGCTGAAATGAGCGCTTCTGAGCTCGATTGCGTATGGGCATAATGGTCGGCCTGAAATTCATCCTTGCGCGAAAAGAAACTGAAAAGCGGCGCAAAGAAGAAAGTGAAGACAGGCATGGCCATAAAGAACAGAAGCAGTGCCATGGCGTCGTTGGAGCCGTTGATAACGGGTGAGACGCCCAGCCCCTGATAGAACCAGATCTGGTTTTTGAGATAACCCAGTACGGCAAAGAAAACCAGCGCCAGCAAAAAGCTGAAGATCATGCGTTTTTGCACATGCTTATGACTGAAATGGCCGAGCTCGTGCGCAAGCACAGCTTCAATCTCATCGGGATTGAGCTTGTTCAGAAGCGTATCGAAAAACACGATCCGGCGTGATTTGCCAAAGCCGGTGAAATAGGCGTTGCCGTGTGCGGATCGTTTGGACCCATCCATGACAAACAGACCCTGAAGGGCAAAGTGACAGCGTTGTGCCAGATTGTTGATCCGGTCAGCCAGTTCAGGGTTGTCCAGCGGCGTGAATTTATTGAAAAGTGGCGCAATCCAGGTAGGGAAGACAAAAAGAATGAAAGCGTTGAAAACGACCCACACCATCCATGCCCACAGCCACCACAACGGTCCGGCCGCTGCCATCAGCCACAAGGTCACCGCAGCCAGAGGCAGGCCAAGCACCACACTCACCAGCAGTCCCTTGATGGTATCACTCACGAAAAGCCCCGGCGTCATGCGGTTGAAGCCGAATTTCTGTTCCAGTCTGAACTGCTTCCACAGGCTGAAAGGCAGGTGCAGTGCGCCCGAAATCAGCAGAACCGTTCCAAGCAACAGCAGCTGGCGCCAGAAGTCGTTCGCAACAATGCCAATCAGCCATTCGTTAATGGCCTGCAAACCACCGAGCAGGGTGAAGGCAATGAGCACCATGGCGTCAAAGACGCGTTGCGTCACCGACAGCTTCATTCGCTCAACTGTGTAGTCGGCGGCGCGCTGATGACTGCGCAGCCCGATTTTTTCCGCAAATTCGTCCGGAACCTGTGCGCGATGGCTGGTGACGTACCGCGCCTGGCGACTGGCCAGCCACAGGTGAGTAACGGTCTCGATAACCAGGAAAAGGACAAATAAAAGCGTAAAGGCAGTTGGGGACATTTCTGTTGTGTGCTCTGTGCGAAAATATGGGTTCTGAACAATAAGGATCGAAAATGGCGGTGAATGAT
>JAFAGQ010000097.1 GCA_023422555.1 Pseudomonadota bacterium | reverse complement strand
ATTTTGAACGCATCCTGACACTGCGAGTTCAACAACCGGCTCCGCCCTTACCCTGAGGTCCTATGATTGCAGCAACCCTACCCGCCTCCGCCGGCTGGCAATGGCTTAAAGATGCCTTCCAGATCTTTCGCAAGCAGCCCTTTGCACTGCTGGCCCTGCTCTTTCTGATCAATATGCTCGGCCAGATTCTGCTGCAAATTCCGGTGCTGGGGGTGGGCCTCTTCATCATTACCATGCCCATATTCAGCCTGATTGTCGTCAGCGCATGTCGGGACATCCGGAGCAAACCGGCAGGATTCAGCCAGCTCGACCCCAAATCCTGGGTCGCCAGTCTGCAAAAACCCAAAGCAATATCACGGCTGGCATTTTCGGGGTTTGTTTACGCCGCCATGATCCTCCTGCTGAGTCTGGTTCTGCTGTATCCCATGCTTGACGAACAGACCATGAATCAGCTTGGCAACCTTGCGTTAAGTGTTCAGTCCGGTGCAGATGTACCTGCAGAGTCCATGCCCGATATTGGCCTGATTATCCTGATGGCCTGCTGGGCCTTGCTGCTCTTCGTTATCACACTGATGTTCTGGCATGTACCGCAGCTGATAGGCTGGGAAGGCCTCACTGTAGGCAAGGCAATTTTCTATTCCTTTGTCGCCTCCTGGCGTAACAAAGGTGCATTTTTGACCTACTTCCTCACCTGGTTCCTGTTATTTGTTTTCCTGCAGTTTGTTGTGCTGCCGCTGCTTTTGTTGATCGGGCTGCCCGCCCTATTTATTGCCTTTGTCATGCAGATCATATTGATGGTCATTGTGGCCACCATCTATTGCGGCTTTTATTCCAGTTATGCGGCCATCTTTGGCACCGAAAGGGAAACCGTTATCTGACTGGCCTGCTGCCGCCAGATAACAGGCGGCCAGTCGCCAGGGTTCGATCTTTCTGTCTGTCATTGTGCCTGGCTAAAGGTTGGTATCGCTGCCGATGGTCAAGCGCCCCATAAATACCTATAATCGCAGAAAATTCCGGAAAGAAGGACCCAATATGTTCAAAAAATTCGTTCTTGCTACTATTGCCGTCAGTTCGCTGACCGCCTGCCAAAATATGGATATTGCCGGCATGGCGGGTGCAGCCTCGTCACTTTTTCAGGCCGCTACGGTTTCCGATGCTGACATCCGCGAGCTGGCTGTTGCCTCGCAAGAGAAACTGGATTCAGAAAATTCCATCGCCTCTCCTGGCAGCAAATATGCGACAAGGCTGGCGCGAGTTACGCGCAATCTGAGCAGCTATCAGGGTGTGCCGCTGCAATTCAAAGCCTATATGAATCCAGAGGTCAACGCGTTTGCCCTGCCTAATGGCAGCATTCGCGTGTATTCCGGACTGATGGACAAAATGACGGATGACGAATTGCTGTTTGTGCTTGGACACGAAGTGGGCCATGTGATTGAAGGCCACTCCAAAGCACAGGCGCGTTCGAGCATGCTGACGCTGGCCGCGCAACAGGCTGGTGCTGCAAGCGGCGTACCTATTCTATCCACGATATCAGGCAGTCAGCTTGGCGCTCTGGCCAACGGTCTGGTCAATGCCCAATATTCGCAGTCTCACGAATATGCTGCCGATGCATTCGGCCTGAAAATTCTGAGAGAACAAGGAAAAGACAAAGCTGCGGCTGTTTCGGCATTGCGTAAGCTTGAATCACTGTCGGAGGGTAACGCGAGCATCTTCTCCAGCCACCCCGACTCCGGCAAGCGCGCCGATCGTATTGAGGCAATGTAAATAACAGGCTGTCTGACCCTGGCTCAGAAGTGACTGTCAGACCCGGGCTCAGAAAGCATTTCACCCGTCGTACCGACCTTGTTCTGTCGATACGACGGGTGAAATTTTTACAGCTTTACAGCGAGCTGCGATCAGATGGCTTTTTCCAGTTCAGGAACCGCTGTGAACAGATCGGCCACAAGACCATAGTCAGCCACACCAAAAATTGGTGCTTCCGGGTCTTTATTGACCGCAACAATGACCTTGGAGTCTTTCATACCAGCCAGGTGCTGAATGGCGCCGGAAATACCAATGGCAACATACAGTTGTGGTGCCACGATTTTGCCCGTCTGACCAACCTGCCAGTCGTTGGGCGCAAAGCCGGCATCCACTGCCGCACGAGACGCGCCGAGCGCTGCGCCCAGCTTGTCTGCCAGTGGTTCCAGCAGTTTGAAGTTCTCAGCGCTACCCATGCCACGACCACCGGATACCACAACCGATGCGGAAGTCAGTTCGGGGCGATCATTCTTGGCCACTTCACGTCCGACAAAAGAAGACAGACCTGAATCACCAACGGCTTCCAGTTTTTTGACTTCTGCGCTGCCACCTTCTGCTGCCACGGCATCAAAAGACGTGATACGTACGGTGATTACTTTCTTCTCATCGGTAGACTGCACGACGGCGATGGCGTTACCTGCGTAGATGGGACGCTCGAAAGTGTCAGCAGACTCCACGCCTGTGATATCGGAAACCTGGGCAACGTCCAGTTTTGCGGCGACGCGCGGTGCAATGTTTTTGCCTGAAGCAGTAGCCGGAAATACGATGTGACTGTATTCGCCTGCCACAGCCAGTACCTGCTCGGCCACGTTTTCTGCCAGGCCGTCTTTCAGATGTTCTGCATCAGCAAGCAGTACGCTGGCCACGCCAGCCGCTTTCGCTGCCTGATCAGCCACGCCCTGTGCGCCACTGCCGGCTACCAGGATATGGATATCGCCACCGATTTTCTGCGCAGCAGCCACGGCGTTCAGAGTTGCAGGTTTTAACTGCTCGTTGTCATGTTCTGCAATAACCAGGGTTGTCATATCAAATCACCTTCGCTTCGTTCTTCAGTTTATCTACCAGAGCTGCCACATCATCCACTTTGATACCGGCCTTGCGTGAAGGCGGCTCACTGACTTTGAGTGTCTTGATGCGAGGTGTCACGTCTACGCCCAGTTCTTCCGGTGTAAGGGTGTCCAGCTGCTTCTTCTTGGCTTTCATGATGTTTGGCAGCGTCACGTAACGTGGCTCATTAAGACGCAGGTCAGTCGTAATGATGGCAGGCAGTTTGACAGAGACGGTTTCCAGACCGCCGTCAACTTCACGCGTTACCTTGGCGTTTTCGCCTTCGATCACCACTTTGCTGGCGAAGGTGGCCTGAGGCCAGCCGAGCAGCGCAGCCAGCATCTGACCGGTTTGATTGGCGTCATCGTCAATGGCCTGTTTACCCAGAATCACCAGGTTCACCTGCTCTTTCTCGGCAACGGCCTTCAGCAGCTTGGCTACGGCCAGCGGCTGCAGTTCCGCATCTGTCTGCACCAGGGCCGCACGGTCTGCACCAATGGCCATTGCAGTACGCAGCGTTTCCTGGCATTGCGCCACACCGCAAGAAACAGCGATGACTTCAGTGGCGGTACCGGCTTCCTTGAGTCGCGTGGCTTCTTCGACAGCGATTTCATCGAACGGGTTCATTGACATTTTGACATTTGCAATGTCAACACCAGACTGATCTGACTTCACGCGCACTTTGACGTTGTAGTCGACAACGCGCTTTACAGGTACCAACACCTTCATCCAACAATCTCCTAGAATGTTGGGGCAGCCGCCCCGGATTTATTACCTAATCCGTTTATTTTACATGCTTGCCCGGGGCTATTTCACTAATTCTTTCAATGCCTTGAATTTTGCTGCGATTGTTCTGCAGAGCGCAACCGGGCCGTAGAAGCCGTCCCGAGGAGCAGAATAAAGCCGCCTTTTACGGAATAAATGACGGTCGAATATACTGCTTCCCTCTATACAAGAACCGAATGATACCGGTTTCCAATAAGTGGGCTACGGATAAAAGGCTTACGAACCAACAGTTTGCCGATTAACGTACAACGTACCCTTACAAGCCGGCCAGTGTCCGCACATGCGCCTCTACACTGCGGCCGAGCGCCGACAGGGCGTAGCCACCTTCCAGCATACTGACAATCCGACCCTCACTGAATTTCTCGGCGATATCCATTATCTGTCGGGTAATCCAGATGTAATCCTTTTCCACCAGATCCAGCTGTCCCATATCGTCTTCCCGATGAGCATCAAATCCCGCGGAGATAAAAATGAGTTCCGGCTTGAACGCTTCCAGTGCGGGCAACCACTGCGCGGTCACGGTTTCCCGGATCTTTTCTGCCTTGGTGTACGCGGGAACCGGGCAATTATGCATATTGGATGCAGGATGATCCACCCCGGAGTTGGGAAACAGCGGATACTGGAAGAAACTGCACATCAGAACAGAATCATCATTGGCAAACGCCGCCTCTGTCCCGTTGCCATGATGAACGTCGAAATCAATCACGGCCACGCGCCGGATGCCATATTTCTCCTGGGCATACCTCACGCCAATAGCAACATTATTGAAGAAACAGAACCCATGTGCGCGCGCCGGTTCGGCATGGTGGCCTGGCGGACGAATGGCGCAAAAGGCATTGCGTCCCCTGCCCTGAAAAATTTCATCCACAGCCAGCATACCTGCGCCAGCCGCATGCATCGCCGCCTGCCAGGTATGCGGATTCATACAAGTCTCTTCGGTGTCGACATTGAAATAGCCCTCTTTGGGCGCATGGTCGCGCAGAAACTGCACATGTTCTGCGGTATGCACACGCAGCAAGTCAGACTCCTGCGCTTCGCGTGCCGGCAAATGAGTCAGGAAGTCAGACAGGCCACTGGCAACCAGACGGTCGTTGATCGCGTCCAGTCGGCCGGGCGATTCCGGATGCCAGCCGTGCATTTCGTGTCTGTGGCATGAAGAATGCGTTATGAATAGTGTCTCCACAATATTCGTCCTGCTTTCAGATTATTGATTTGTATTGATCGATCGCATTT
>JAFAGQ010000014.1 GCA_023422555.1 Pseudomonadota bacterium | reverse complement strand
GTCAGGATGCGTTCAGAGTCAACAAGCGCCTTCGGGCAGCCCAGACTGACAAAGCCAACGCGGGGAGCGGACATAAAAAACCTTTAATCAGAGAAAATTAATACGAAACAATGAAGTGCACAGCCGGAGACCGCAGACGTGGCGGTAAAATACTTTTTCTTGTCATTGACGTTGGCAATAGCGCTTTTTTGAAGAGGCTCCGTAGCGGTCACACGCTGGCATTCCAGTACGCTGATGGCCGCGCCATGCCATGGGCCGTCACGTCACGGGCAGTTGGCAGGGTGTTGATACAGTGCCTGCCAGTTCGCTATTGCAATGAAATATCAGGCAATTTTACCATTTTCACTGAATAACGGTGTACAAGCACGTGCAAATTTTAATCGTCGGAGATTCCCCGCGTTGACCGATAAGTCCCGTTCCCGCCCCGATTCGGAGCGGACTGCCTCGCTGCCCCTGTCCGAACTGCTGCTGGCCACCGCCGCCGCGGTTCAGGGGGTGCTTGATGGCAGGTCACTGACCGATGTACTGAACGCAGAGCCGGCGACACGCAAGGCGGCCGTTCAGTCGCTCTCGTTTTACGTGATGCGCCGGCTGGCGCGCGGCCAGGCGCTGATGGAGGTTTTGCTGGATCGCAAACCACCTAACCGGCAGGTGGAATGCCTTCTGGTCACGGCGCTGAGCCTCTTGTCGATCGAAGGCAGCGAAGCCGCTGCCGGGCAGCGCGTGCCTGCATACGAACCGCATACCCTGGTCAGCCAGGCAGTCACGGCTGCAGAAAAGGACAAAAAAACCGCACACTTCAAAGGATTGATCAATGCCTGTCTGCGACGTTTTCTGCGAGAGCGCGAAGCATTGCTTGCGGAGATCGGCGTACGCAGCGACGTACGCCGGGGGTTTCCGAAGTGGTGGATTCGCCGAATTCGCGAGGCTTATCCGGGACAATGGGAGTCGATCCTGGAGAGTGCGTCACAGCCTGGTCCGCTGACGCTGCGGGTGAATACGCGCAAGACAGACAGGGCAAGTCTGATGGATGCGCTGCAGGAACACGGCATTGCTGCCTCTGCTGTGGGTGACCACGGCGTCATCCTGCAGCAGGCGCTGCCGGTCACCCGGATTCCCGGTTTTGAAGAGGGCTGGTGGCTGGTGCAGGACGCGGGTGCGCAGCGGGCGGCCGAGCTGCTGACACTCACAGACGGCATGCGCGTGCTGGATGCCTGCGCTGCACCCGGTGGCAAGACCGCCGGGTTGCTGATGCAGGCTGACCTGCACCTGATGGCACTGGATATCGACGACCGGCGTCTGGCACGCGTGACAGAAAATCTGCAGCGACTGGATCTGCAGAACACAAATGTAATTCTGCGCAGTGGCGATGCCTCGGCACCTGCAGGCTGGTGGGATGGCAAACTGTTTGATGCCATTGTCGCCGATGTGCCCTGCACGGCATCGGGCATCGTTCGTCGTCATCCGGATATTCGCTGGCTTCGGCAGGAATCGGATATCGCGGAAACGGCAGCGCTGCAGCGCCGCATTGTCACTGCCTTATGGGAAACGCTGGCCCCTGGCGGGCAGTTTCTTTATGTCACCTGCTCCATCTTTCCAGAAGAAGGCGAACAGCAGGCGCGATGGATTTGCCAGACTCTGCCCGGCGCTGCCATGCTGCCTTCTCCGGGACAGATGCTGCCGGGGCAGGGCGAAGAACACGATGGTTTTTTCTACGCGCTCTTTCGGAAGAAGGCGCCTGTTGGGGTATGATAGGGGACCCATTGCGATGGGAGCAATCTTTTATGTATTCCGGATGAAACCCAGACTGTGAATCTGTCTCCTGCTTCTCTCGTCAGACGCGTGTTGATCATTTTGCTGAACCTGAGCCTGATCGTGGCAACCGCTGCGTTCGCGCAAAGTCAGGGCGAGTCTGACCCGGTGCAGAGTGATGCCAGCCCGGCAGTGGCAAACATCAACCGCGTCGAAATCCAGCCACAGGGTGAGGGCTATGTGCTCAATGCCGATGTCGACCTGCCGCTTTCCGACGAGCTGCAGGTAGCCGCACAGCACGGCGTGCCGCTTTATTTCACGGTGGAGTTCCGGCTGGTAGAGCCGCGCTGGTGGTGGTTCGACCATCAGGTCTACGATAAGGAACAGACCTGGCGTGTCGCCTATAACGCGCTGGTACGACAGTGGCGGGTCACATCGGGAGACTATTCGGTGCCTGAAATGTCCCTGGCCGATGCGCTCAATACCATCACCCGAATCAACAACTGGCCGGTAGGCCCCTTCATCGGTATAGACACTGATCGACATTACGAAGCCCAGTTCCGGATGAAGCTGGATACCTCTCTTTTACCGCGTCCCTTTCGAATGGATGCCCTTGGCGGTCGCGCCTGGGCCGTATCGACACCATGGAAAAACTTCGCATTTCAATTCTCGGCAACAGAGCCCAAACCCTGATTCGCTGGGTTGTACGGCTGATATTTATCGCCGCTGTGCTGGCCGCGCTGGTCCTGATGGGGCTGCTGGTTCGCTCTACCGGTAACTCGTCCCGGCTGGCGCAGCAATATGATCTGCTGCTGTTGCTTAACGGTGTGCTGGCGTTCGCCCTATTTATCTGGGTGTCCATGCTCACAATCCGCCTGATTCGCCAGCTGCGATCCAGGCAGTTCGGCGCGCGGCTGACTTCGCGTTTCGCGCTGGCATTTGCGGTCATGGCCATTATTCCGGGCGTAGTGATCTACCTGCTTTCAGTACAGTTCATGTCCCGATCAGTGGAGTCCTGGTTCAATGTGCGCGTCGACAGTGCCCTGCAGTCGGGTCTGACGCTGGGACAGGCATCGCTGGACAGCCAGGTGGCCGATCTTCTCTCGCGCGCCAAGGTGATGGCAGACGATCTTTCTTCTGTTCCCGATCAGGAGCTGTCTCTGGCGCTGACCCGCCTGCGTGAAAATACCACCGTGGGCGATGCCCTGGTCTTTACTGTGTCCGGCAGTCGCGTTGTGGCTTTCTCCAGTTCGTCCTTTGGCAGTCTGCTGCCACAGATGCCGCCCATTTCCGTACTCAATCAACTGCGACTGTCACGCTCGTATGCGCGTACCGAAGCCGTGGAAGGATCGGATTTTGAAAATCCCCAGCTGCGCATTCGCGTCATCGTGCCGGTTTTCTCCAGTTCGATCAAACTGGATGCGCCGCTGGGTGCCTCGCCCGAACCCTATTTACTGCAGCTCACGCGTCTGGTTTCCGATAATATCGGCAGCAATCTGAACGAAGTGCAAAAAGGCTTCCGCGATTACCAGGAACTGGCCCTGTCCCGTCAGGGGATTCAGAAACTGTACGGCATCACCCTGACGCTGGCGTTGCTGGTCACCCTGTTTGCCTCTATTGCCGTGGCACTGGCCATCGCGCGCCGCCTGGTGCAGCCACTGCTGACGCTGGCCTCAGGTACGCAGGCAGTGGCAGTGGGAGATTATCGCCCCCTGCCCGAACCGGCAGCCATGGATGAAGTGGGCCTGCTGACCCGATCCTTCAACGCCATGACCCGCCAGCTGGACGAAGCCCGTCGGCAGGTGGAGAGCAATCGCATGCAGCTTGAACGCTCCAACGCCTATCTGGAAAGCGTAATGGCGGGCCTCTCTTCCGGGGTGATTGTGTTCGATGAGAAGTTCAATGTGACCACAGTCAACAAAGGCGCGCAGTCCATTCTGGATGTGGATTTGCGTTCCGTGCCGGGCCGTCCGCTGGAGACAATCGATTCGCTGATCGAGTTCACCCACCAGATACGCAAGGCGTTTGCCGATCATGCGGCGGTGGGGTCGGAGCGGCATTACTGGCAGGAACAGATCACGCTGTCCACAAGCAGTGAAAGTGCCGAAACGGACGATGTCACATTGCTCATGCGCGGTACGCGCCTGCGAATTGATGGTCGGCCCACCGGCTACGTGGTCGTGTTTGACGATATTTCAGAAGTGATTTCGGCAAACCGGGCGCGCGCCTGGGGTGAGGTCGCCCGACGCCTGGCACACGAAATCAAGAATCCGCTGACGCCCATACAGCTGTCTGCCGAACGCCTGGCCATGAAACTGGAAGGCCATCTGGATGAACGCAATGCCGGGATCCTGGCCCGTTCAACCAATACCATCATCAATCAGGTATCGTCGCTCAAGAAAATGGTCGACGATTTTCGTGAGTACGCACGCACGCCGCCAGCCCAGATGCAGCACGTAGACATCAATGCCCTGATTGCAGACCTGGCCGTGCTCTATGGCTGGGACCCCGAGGGTAATGCCCATCATGACGAACCGCTGTATCGACATTTGCGGCTTGAGCTTGAGCCTGGGCTGCCTTTGGCTGAAGCGGATCCGACACAGTTGCGCCAGGTGCTGAACAATCTGCTGTCCAATTCCCGCGATGCCATGGCTGATCTGGTCCTCGAAGGGGATGAGCCGGGCATTACGATCCGGACCACGCTTACGCGCCCTGAAAAGGGTCAGAGCACGGATGGCGAAGCAATTCGTATTACACTTGAGGATAGGGGTTGCGGGTTTTCTGCGAAGGTATTGCAAACGGCATTTGAGCCTTACGTGACGACCAAGTCACACGGAACAGGCCTGGGTCTGCCTATTGTGCGTAAAATTATTGAAGAGCACGGCGGCAGAATCGACATTGCAAATCGCAAGGGAGGCGGTGCGCGCGTATCAATTTTACTCACGCGGCTGACTCCGAAAACAGGCAAATAGCGTATTCCCGTGGTTATAATTGAACCCGGAACTTTGATCAGTACCAAACTGCAGTCAGAAAGTAATAGGTGACAGGATATGGCCAGAATTCTGGTGGTTGATGATGAAATAGGTATACGTGAACTATTGTCGGAAATTTTGTACGACGAAGGTCACACCGTAGAGCTTGCAGAAAATGCCTCGCAGGCACGCGCTGCTCGTCTGCGCTACCGTCCCGATCTGGTTCTTCTTGACATCTGGATGCCTGATACCGATGGCGTCAGTCTGCTCAAGGAGTGGGGTTCACAGGGTCTGCTGGATATGCCGGTCATCATGATGAGCGGACACGCCACGGTTGATACCGCGGTTGAGGCGACGCGCATCGGGGCCATGGACTTCCTGGAAAAACCCATCACTCTGCAGAAATTGCTCAAGACTGTGCAGGCCGGTCTTATGCGCCCGCATGCCAAACAGGTACTGGCTTCGGCGCAGGCTGCCACAACCAATGGTGCCGCACGCGCACCCGCCGCCGCGCCCATGGGGGCTGCTACCCCCGTCGCAGCAGGCAATGCCGTACAGGCTGCTCCCGCCGCTGCCGCACCCGAAGCCCCTGCTCAGGGTTCGCAACTGGGCAGCATCTCTCTGGATCAGCCTCTGCGCGATGCCCGTGATGAATTTGAGCGGGTCTATTTTGAATACCATCTGGGTCGCGAGAATCACAGCATGACACGCGTTTCAGAAAAAACCGGCCTGGAACGTACGCACCTTTATCGCAAGCTGCGCCAACTGGGCATTGATTCTTCCCGCAAACGCAACTCATGAAAATCCTGATCCTTGGCGCGGGACGTGTGGGTGCGAGCGTCGCCGAGAATCTCGTTTCAGAAAAAAACGACATCACGATTGTCGATTCAGACGGCGAACGCCTGCGCTACCTGCAGGAACGCTTTGATCTGCGCGGCGTGCAGGGAGATGCCTCCATGCCCGACGTATTGCGTACGGCAGGTGCCGATGACACCGATCTTCTGGTCGCCTGTGCGGCGACCGATCCGGTCAATCTCGTGGCATGCCGTATCGCCAAAGATGTCTTCAACATTCCTCGCCGTATTTCCCGTGTTCGCAGTTCTGCCTATTCAAGCAATGTCGAACTCATCAAGGAAAGCTTTGGCGTGGATTCAGTCATCAGTCCGGAAGACAGCGTCACGACCTATCTGCACAGCCTGATTGAATTTCCCGAAGCCCTTCAGGTAGTCGAATTCGGAGGCGGGCGCCTGAGCCTGCTCATCATCCGCATTGGTCGTGGAAGTCCGCTGATCAATATGCGTGTCAACCAGACCGGTCATAATCTGCCCGATCTGAACGCTCGCGTGCTGGAAATTTATCGCAGTGGTGCTTCGGTGACGCTGGATCACACCTCGGTCATCCAGCAGGGTGACGAACTGGTGGTGGCAGTCGATACACAACAGGGCAAGGATGCAGTCGCTAAACTGCAGCATGTCTCGCGCAAGGTTCGCACGGTCATGATTGCCGGTGGCGGCAATATCGGTTTCCGGCTGGCCCGCAAATTGTCGGAAGGCAGCTATAACGTACGCATTCTGGAAGCCAGTAAAGCGCGCTGTGAGACACTGGCATCGCAACTACCCAGCAAGGTTCTGGTCCTGCACGGTGATGCCACCGACGAGTCCCTGCTGGACAATGAAAACATCGAAGAGATGGATACCTTCCTGGCGCTGACCAATGATGATGAAGACAACATCATGTCTTCGTTGCTGGCCAAACGGCTGGGTGCCCGCAAGGTCGTCTCCCTGATCAACCGCAAGGCCTATGGCGAACTGATGGAAGGCAGCCTCATCGATATCGCGGTGTCTCCTTCACAGGCGACCATCGGTGCACTGTTGCGCGATGTGCGCCAGGGGGCAGTGGTGGCCGGCCACCGACTGCGCTGGGGAAATGCCGAGGCCATCGAGTTTGAAGTCAACGGCGACAGAAAAAGCTCACAGGTCGTGGGCAAAGCCATCCGCGATCTGAAACTGCCGAAAACGGCAATTGTCGCTGCCATCCTGCGTGAAGAAGAAATCATCCTGCCTGAGCCCACAACGCAGATCCAGCGTGGTGATCACGTGGTCGTGTATGCCGGAAACCGGCACGATATGAGGCGAGTGGAAAAGCTCTTCCAGGTTTCGGTCTTTTTCTTCTAGGCTGCCTGTATGCGCAATATTCTGAACGTCCTGCATGCGCTCAGCCTGACAATGCTTGGGTTTTCCACCATTCTGTTATTTCCTCTGTGCGTCTCCCTGTATTTTGAAGACGGCGCACATAACGCTTTCCTGTTCAGCCTTGGCATTGCCCTTGGGGTGTCGGCGCTGCTGTGGAAACTCACAAGCAGTTCCAAAGACGAGATCAATCCGCGCAACGGACTACTTCTGGTATCGCTGGTCTGGCTGGTCTTTCCGCTGATTGCGTCACTGCCTTTTGTGTTCGATGCCTATATTGAAGGTCACTCGCTCACCTTTACGCACGCCTATTACGAGGCCATGTCCGGGCTGACTACCACGGGGGCGTCGGTACTGGACAATATCTCGAAGCTACCGCCTTCTGTGAATATCTGGCGCGTGACGCTGATCTGGGTTGGTGGTATGGGAATTCTGGTCATGGCGGTCGCGATCATGCCGCTACTGGGTGTGGGTGGCCATCAGGTGATGCGCGGCGAGATACCTGGTCCCATGAAGGAAGAAAAGCTGACGCCGCGTATTGCCGGTACCGCCAAGGCGCTCTATGCCATCTACATCACGGCCTCCGCCATTTGTGTGCTGTGCTACCATTTTGCCGGTCTGTCCTGGTTCGATGCCTGGTGTCATGCAGCGTCAACCATGGCGCTTGGCGGTTTTTCCATCTATGACGAGGGTTTTCAGCACTACGATTCGCCGCTGGTCGATACTGTCGCCTGCGTCTTCATGATGTTTGCCGGCATCAATTTTGCCACGCACTACAACGTGCTGCGGTTTCGAAGCTTGCGGTATTACCTGACCTGTCCCGAGACCAAAATATTTCTGTCTATTCTCTTGCTGGGTGGCGTGATTGTCAGTACCTGGCTGTACGTGGATCGTGTCTATCCAACGCTTGGCGAAGCCTTCCGCTACGGCATGTTCAATACCATTTCGCTGGCAACCACAACCGGGTTTGCCAATACCGACTACCTGCACTGGCCGGTATTGCTGCCGGTGATCATGCTGTTGCTGGGCAGTTTTTCCTCGTCTGCGGGTTCTACCGGTGGTGGTATCAAGCTGATTCGCGTGATCCTGATTCTCAAACAGATCCGTGCCGAATTGCGCAAGTTGCTGCACCCTCATGCTATCTGTCCAGTCAGACTGCGCAACCGCATTGTACCGCCGGCGATTGTTTCATCCATCATGACCTTCGTGCTGGTATTCGTTATCATGAACGTCGTGCTGACGGGGGTGATGGTGATTTCCGGGCTGGATTTAACCACAGCATCTTCGGCTGTATTCGCCAGTCTGTCCAATATCGGACCAGGCCTGGGAACTGTCGGGCCCATGAGCAACTATGCGCATCTGAGCAATTTCCAGATGTGGATCTGCACCTTTGCTATGCTGATCGGACGACTTGAGTTTTTTACCATCCTGGTGCTCTTTACGCCCGGTTTCTGGAAGAAATAAGGGATTATCGGCAGTTAGGCTTATTCTGTTGCATTCCGGGCGCTCAGATATGCCCGGGACTCAGTTCCCACAGTTTTACATTTCCCCAAGTTTTAAGATTCGCCAGTCCCTATTATCTCATGCTCCATATTGCTCTTTTCGAACCCAAAATTGCCCCCAATACTGGCAACATCATTCGCCTGATTGCCAATAACGGTTGCTGGCTGCATTTGATTGAACCCATGGGGTTTCGCATTGACGACGCAAAAATGCGAAGGGCCGGACTGGACTATCACGATATGGCCAAAGTCTCGATTCATGCAGATTATGCGGCCTTTCTTGCAGCGGTCCCGGGGCAGCGGATTTTTGCCATTACCACCAAGGGCACACGCGCCTACACGGAAGTGTCCTTCCAGGATGAGGACGTCCTGCTGTTTGGCGCTGAAACGACGGGTCTTGCACCCGAAGTGATGGCGAGCATCCCGGAGCCGGACAGGCTGCGGATCCCGATGCTACCCAATAACCGCAGCATGAACCTGTCAAACGCGGTTGCCATTGTCAGCTACGAAGCCTGGCGCCAACTGGGGTTTAACGGCGGCAACTGAAAAGCGGAGCAGCGGCTTGTACTGTGTCGATCGGTGAAGCCGCGCGATTCAACGTGACTTGATATGGCTCAGCGACCTACCGTGGGAAACGCCACAAATCGCCCTATTAGGCATGCGCGGGCGGACTACGAATGTTACCGCCCGGTTCTTTTTTTGATCAGACTTGTTCCCGCGAAGGCTGAAAATAACGCCACAGCAGGCGTGCAGCGGTTTTTGCGGTCAGATTATCGCGATCAAATTCCGGATTGATTTCCGCGATATCCAGCAAGCGCAGTTTGCCCGAGGCTTTGACCTGCTCAAGTATGGCTTCCACCACATTCATGCTTACGCCATAGGGCGCGGGGGCTGAGACGCCGGGCGCCTGCCAGGCGGGCAGAACGTCCATGTCAATTGTCATATACACATGATCAACGTCTGCCAGTTGCGTGTTGACGAATCGCGTCACGTCGTTCAGGCGACTTTCCAGCATCTGGGTATCTTCCATATAGGCCACGCCCAGTTCTTTCGCCCGCGCGAACAGGCCGGGTGTATTCGACAGAATGGAAACGCCCAGGCAGCAGTAGTGGATATCGCGACTGTGTTGTTGCGCATGTTCAAAGATCTGATCAAAGGGCGTGCCGGAACTGCCGGGGCGGCTGGTGCGCAGATCAAAATGCGCATCCAGGTTCAGAATCAGCGTTTTTCCTAGAGATGCTTTTTCGCGCAAATGCTGATCCAGGCCCAGATAGCTGCCATACGCAATTTCATGGCCGCCGCCGACGACCGCCAGCGTCGATCCTGCATTCAGCAGTTCGCTGATACGTTGCCCCAGTTGCTGCTGCGCCAATTCCAACTGTTCCTCAACGCAATGGATGTCTCCGGCATCGATAAGCTGTTTCAGCTGGTGTGCAGGCAGACCGGCAAGTGCTCGACGTACCTGATCCGGTGCCTGGCGCGCGCCCGTGCGTCCATGATTGCGGCGTACGCCTTCATCGCAGCAAAAACCCAGAATCACGGCGCCGGCATTGGTGTCAGTTGAACCGGAAGCCAGCTTGCGCGCGATCTGATGAATGCGCGTGGTGTCTCCACGCTCGGACGAGTCGCTTCGGCCCGTCCACGAGAATATTTCATTTGGCATGTTGATTCTTCAGTTCAGGTGCTCAGAACGGCCTGCAGGAACGAACGCGTGCGTTCGTGCGCGGGCTGCGAAAAAATGACAGATGGAATATCCTGTTCAAGAATCACTCCATGGTCCATCACCACGACCTTGTCCGCGACATCTCGTGCAAAGCCCATTTCATGCGTGACTACCAGCATGGTCATGCCTTCTTTGGCAAGCAGTTTCATGACCTGCAGCACCTCGCCCACCAGTTCAGGATCAAGGGCTGATGTGGGTTCGTCGAACAGCATCACTTCCGGTTCCATTGCCAGCGCTCGCGCAATGGCAACACGCTGCTTTTGTCCGCCGGAAAGACTGGCGGGCATGGCGTCGGCTTTCTCCCTGAGTCCGACCTTTTCAAGAAGGGACAGGGCAAGTTTGCGTGCATCGGCCTCGGACATGTTTTTGAGCGTGCGCGGCGCGATGGTGATGTTGTCCAGAACGGACAAATGCGGGAACAGATTGAACGATTGAAACACCATGCCGACATTCATGCGAAGGGCGTTCAGATCCTTTTCTGAAATCAGTTTGCCATCGCGCAGCAATGGCTGCCCGTTGATGGTGATGTCGCCTTTCTGTGCCGTCTCCAGACCATTACAGCAACGCAGCAGTGTGCTTTTGCCGGAGCCGCTGGGGCCAATCAATACCACCACAGAGGATTTTTCAATATCCAGGCTCACGCCTTTGAGGACTTGATGATCGCCGTAGGACTTTTCCACGCGATCCAGATGAATCATGGATGGCTTCATTGCACCATTCCTCCGGCCTTGAGTGAGTTTTCAATTTTGCGCAGAATCAGCATCGCGGTCACGGTGAGTACAAGATAGATCACGGCGATCACCAGATAGGTTTCCAGCGAGCGGTAGGACACACTGATAATTTTCTGTCCCTCATGCATGACATCATGAATGGTCAACAGCGAAACCAGGGCAGAGTTTTTGATGAGCGCAATGAATTCGTTACCCAATGGGGGAATCATGCGCACCAGTGCCTGCGGCAGAATAATCTTGCGCATGGCCTGGCGGGCTGACATTCCCAGTGAACGTGCTGCTTCGCCCTGACCTTTGTCCACAGACTGAATGGAACCACGTACGACTTCAGAAACATACGAAGCCGAGTACATACCCAAACCGAGCACACCACACATGAACGCAGGCAGCAGAATGCCAAACTGCGGCAGGCCGAAAAACCAGATGAACAATTGCACCAGCAGCGGTGTGCCGCGGAAGATGGTCAGATAGGCGCTGCACAGAAAGTAAATGACCTTGCGCTCCGGGTTCAGTCGGCCAATACCGATCAGCAGGCCGACAATGCAGGAAAGCAGCAGGGCGCCGGCGGTCACTTCAATCGTGACCAGCGTTCCCTGCAGCAGTGGTTCCCAGCCGGCGAGTACGGGAGTGAAATCCAGATTCATGACTTGGCCTCAAACCATTTTTTCTCGATGGATTGATATTTGCCGTTATCGCGCAGTTTTTTCAGTGCTGCATTCAATGCATCTCGTAATTCCGGTTGTGATTTACTGACGGCAATGCCGTACTCTTCTGTCGTGATCTGTTCATCCAGTACCGTGAAGTCGGGATTGTGCTGCGCATACAGCTTGGCTGCCGGGCGACCTGTCACGGCAGCGTCAGCGCGACCAATCTTGACCAGATTGAACATCTCTTCGTTTTTCTCCACTTCCACGCGATTGACCTTGGGAAAGTGCTCTGTCAGATAGTTGACCGATTTGGTACCCACCTGAACGGTGATTTTTTTGCCGTCCAGGTCTTTCAGGCTCTTGATGCTGCTGTCTTTTTTGGTCAATACCACCAGGCCGCCGGCATAATAGGAGTCGGTGAAGTCCACTACGTTTTTACGCTCCGGGGTGATGTAAATACCGGAAATGGCGGCGTCGGCGCGACCGGAGACAATCGCAGGAATCAGGCCCTTGAAATCAATATTGATGAGTTCGACCGGGCGCTTCATTTCTTCGCCCAGTGCATGTATCAGTTCGATGTCAAAACCGGTAGGCTTGCCGTCCTTATAAAACTCCATGGGAGGGAAGGTGGCATCGGTAACGACGCGCAGCGGCGCATCGGCAGCACCGGAAAGAGAGGGAGCTGCCAGGCCAAGGGCCAGCAGGGCTGTCAGGAAAATGCGAGATGGCTTCATGGTCATTCCTTGCAAGAGTTATTCAACAAGCGCTTTGAGGGTGGAAGAAATCGTGG
>JAFAGQ010000415.1 GCA_023422555.1 Pseudomonadota bacterium | reverse complement strand
CCAGTTTGAACAGTTCAATGCCCACGGCCTGCATCAGCATCATGATCAGGCTCATCACGGCGGCCACCACGCCTTTGGGCTGGTCCGAGGCCATCAGCGTAAAACGATACAGAACCGCAAATGTGATGCCCTGGGCGAAGGCCGACAGAGCCAGTCCGCCAACCAGACCAAGGTACTCGAAAGCGGGAATGAAGCCAGCCAGAATCAGCAGTGCGCCGCCGGCAATCATGATGGGAATGGAAAAATAAACCGACTGACCTACCGGAAAGCGCGGCGCGTATCTGGCCAGAGCGAGGTTACCGATGATCAGACTGATAAAAATAGGCAGCTGTGACAAACCATAGCCCATATTGGTCATGCCCATGTCCTTGATCAGAAATACCGGGGACAGGCCAATCCAGACCAGCATTGGCAGGACGATAATAGGGAAATACAGCGTCAGCTGCATGAACAGACGATTTTTGAGCACCAGGCGGTATTGCTGCCAGATCTGCCGTGGCATTTTCTTTGGCAGGGCCAGATTCACTGTCTCTGGCATATGCAGGTACAAACCCACAATTGAAATACAGGCCAGACTGGCAATAATCACAAACCCCCAATGCCAGGAGACAACGCTGATCAGGGCAGCGCCGGCCAGCGGCCCCAAAAGAGGTGCCACCATGGAGATATTGGCCATCAGTGCCATGACGCGAATGGCAGTCAGCTCTTCAAAGGCTTCCTGTATGCTTACGTAGCCCACGGCGGCAATAAAGCACAGGCCCATACCCTGCAGGAAACGCAGCACCATAAACCATTCAATGCTGGGGGCCAGCAGAATCAGGAAATTGGTGGCGATGAAATAGGCGACGCCGGCCAGCATCACGCGCCGACGGCCGTAAGTGTCAGACAGCGGACCGATCAGCCAGGTGAGACAGGCACCCCCCAGAATATACAGGGACATGGAAGACGCGACCCAGGCATCGTCTACGCCATATTCGGCTGTGATGGTGAGCATGGCGGGCTGAACCATATCGTTGCCGATGTAGGCAGACAGTTCATAAAGAACCATGGCCAGCGGGAAAAGCAGCATGGAAAGGGAGATGAACCCTTTTTGAGTGGGCTTGTGCGAAGAGGGGGGCATGAGGAGGGCAACCGGGAAGATGTTCAGAATTATACCAATGCGGCTGCCTTGCGGTGATTTAACCACTAAAATAGAAGGTTCTTTGATCGTTGACAAGCAATGTCCTAAGTACAATTGCGATAATTGTCCACTCCCTTTTTTATTCCCTGAAGGTACGTTTCACAATGGCCGCATTTCTGGAAGGCAAAGTTCTCAGCATTCATCACTGGACAGATCGTCTGTTCAGCTTTACCACCACCCGTGATCAGGCATTGCGTTTTTCCAACGGGCATTTCACCATGATCGGTCTGCCTGTCAACGGCAAGCCTTTGCTGCGTGCATACAGTATTGCCAGCGCAAACTATGAAGATCATCTGGAGTTTCTGAGTATCAAGGTGCCTGATGGCCCGCTCACTTCACGTCTGCAGCACATCAAGGTTGGCGACTCCATTATTATTGGTCGCAAGCCAACCGGTACCTTGCTTGTTGATTATCTGCTGCCTGGCAAGCGCCTGTATATGCTGGCCACAGGAACGGGCCTCGCGCCGTTCATGAGCCTGATTCGCGATCCTGAAACGTACGAAAGATTTGACGAAGTGATTCTGGTTCACGGTGTACGGTTTGTGAACGAGCTCTGCTATCACGACTATATTACGAATGAATTGCCCAAAAACGAATTTCTGGGCGAGATGGTTTCTGAAAAGCTCAAATACTACCCGACAGTCACGCGCGA
The DNA here is from genome assembly GCA_023422555.1 of Pseudomonadota bacterium. GTDB lineage: Bacteria > Pseudomonadota > Gammaproteobacteria > Burkholderiales > Burkholderiaceae_B > Advenella. Next base: position 10,421 of record JAFAGQ010000415.1, on the reverse strand, counting down.
ACCTTTCCGTCATGAAGGCCGCATTACCGCGCTGATCGATTCCGGCAAGCTGTTCCACGACCTGGGTGTGCCCGAACTCAATCCGGAAACGGACCGTGCCATGATTTGTGGCAGCCCCGAAATGCTGCGCGATCTGAAAACGGCGCTGGAGCGCCGCGGATTCAGCGAAGGCAATACCTCTCGTCCCGGCGCGTTTGTGATTGAACGGGCGTTTGCCGAACAGTAAATTTCGCTGGTGTATCAATCCCAGTCAGGGGGTCCTCTTCGGCGGGCCCTTTTTTTGCGGCCCTTTTTTACGGCCCCTTTTTGCTGTCCCTCAATTCGGCCGCTGAATGATGATTGGTTCTGGTCAGGTGACGTTTCTGAGCTTCCAGACCACCAGCGGTTCACACTGGTCGGAACAGCGTCAGCGATTTGCGGGCCCGGGTGCAGGCCACATAAAAGCGGTTTCTTTCCACATCGGGCGCGTCTGTCTGGTTGCGGAAGGTTGTGTCAGCCGCATCGTAGACCAGTACATGTTCATACTCGTGCCCCTTGGCTTCCGTTACCGTCAGCAGCCGCAAGCCACCACGCGAGGCACAGCGGGCAGACAGGGCCGTCATGATTGCGGGCCAGTCCTGGATCGAGCCAGGATGCTTCTGCAAATACATCATCAAGCCTTCCCATCCCTGGCGGAATGACTCATCCAGCAACCGTTGGGGTGCTGTCGGATTCCTGAAGAGGTCAGCACGGCGCGCAAAACCTTGCAGGGCCTCGATGGCGGGGGTTTCCGGCGCTACCGGTGTTGTCAGCCAGTCCTGCAGGGCGTGTTTCAGGCTGCTGGCGAAAACGGGGGCGCTGGCGCCCAGCCAGGTTTCCATATACATGCGCAGGCTTGCCGGCGTGACCCGGGTTTGTGCCAGATCACGCGCCAGTTCGGGCGACAGGCATCCCGGCAGTGAGAAAAACTGCTGTACATTGAGAGCCAGGTTACGCAAGTTAGCGGTCGTGCTGGCAAAACGCAATGCATAAAGCAATGTCGCTACGCCAACTGCGGGTGTGGTCCCGGCCTGCCAGGCCACCTTGATGGAGGCGGGGGCGCAGATCAGGGAAAAGGCCGCGCGTATTCTGTCGGCGCCGTGACGACAGATGATGGTCTGTTTGCCCAGCGGTGCCAGCGCGCCGGCATCGTCCCAGCCGCCCACGCAGTGAGCCAGTGGGGTGTCGGAAGCAATGCCTGACGTGATATTGCGATGTGTGAGTTCGCCTGCCATTTTTGCCAGTTCCGCCCCAAAGCGGTAACTGGTAAGACTGTTCACCCGTCGGGCAGAGAAGTCATTCAGGAAGGTATCGAACACCAGGTCCGTATTGGCACCGCGCCAGGCAAATATGGTCTGATAGCGATCGCCCACGGCCATCACCCGTTGCGCCGGGCGTGCAATACGAGAGAGCAGCAATAGCTGTAATGGCGTGGTGTCGTGAAACTCATCGATCATCACGTACTGGTAGGCTGATGCGCCTGCCGGCAGCTGCGCGCCGTTATCCAGCGCCTCAAGCAGGTCGTACCCCGCTTCTGAGACCAGACGAAAACCATACATGCCCTGGCTGCGCCCGCCACTGTAGGCGGGGTCAAGCAGGCTGTCATCGGGCTCGGCCGCATCGGGTTTCCAGTGCGCACGCAGGGTGTCATAACGCCGAAAGACCGCACGCACCAGGGCTGGCGGGTGATGCAGGCCATCTCCAAAGGCCGCCTGTTCTTCCTCTGGCAATTCAGCCTGCCAGGCCAGCGATGCACGGTAGTAGTCAAGATCGGACATCAGCTTTTCCATGGCATCTTCTGACAGATCCGGCGCCTGCAGGCCCTGATCCTCTTCGTCATCCCATTCATTCTGCAGTCCGTCGCAGACTTCGGTGACGAGCTCGGGCAGCAGGTCGGTCACAATGGCTTTGCGGTCCAGGACATAACGTTCGTCACCCAGGCGGCGCAGTAAAAAATGCGCCAGACCATCAATGGTGAAGATATGCAGATTGGGGTTGGCGACGGGCTCCAGGTTTCGGGACTGCATATATTGCTGCAGTACATCCCGCCCCGCACGGCTGAACGTGACCAGCAGGGTTCGCCCCTGAGGAACGCACTGCTCGGCTTCCTGGGCGATCAGCGTGGTTTTGCCACTGCCTGCCACCCCTTCGATCAGCAGGGCGCGCTCGGAATACTGGTCAAAAAGGGAGCGAGGGGAGCTTGCCATATAAAAAATAAATAAAGAATGACTGCGGTTATTATGTACCGAAAGTAAATTGTCAAATGACTGCGTACTGTCTTGAGGACACCTTCGGGAGTCGTCATAATAGCAATAATCAGGGTGAGAAGCGGCAAAAGTCCCGCCATCCACACCCGCCATCAGAAATCAATCATCAGGAGCCAATATGACTGACCGTACCCAGGTTCACAGCCTTCAGATCGCCACTGTGCTGAAAAATTTTGTTGACCAGGAAGCCCTGCCCGGCACCGGGGTGGATGCGGATGCGTTCTGGAAAGGAGTGGACGCGCTCATCAACGATCTGGCTCCGGAAAACAAGGCGCTGCTGGAAGAGCGCGATCGTATTCAGGCCAAACTCGATGACTGGTATCGCCAGCATCCCGGTAAAGTGGCCGACATGCAGGCCTATAAAGCCTTTCTGAAAGAAATCGGCTACCTGAAAGATGCGCCTGCAACCGTGCAGGTCAATACCAGCAATGTTGACTATGAAATCACCAATCAGGCCGGCCCTCAATTGGTGGTGCCTATCACCAACGCGCGCTATGCCCTGAATGCGGCCAACGCTCGCTGGGGTAGTCTGTACGATGCGCTTTACGGTACCGATGCCCTGAGCGAAGACGATGGTGCCACCCGTGAAGGCGCCTACAATCCAAAACGCGGTGAGAAAGTGATTGGCTTTGCACGCGATTTCCTGGACCAGACGATTCCGCTGAAAAACGGCTCACACAAAGACGCAACGGCGTATACGGCTGAAAACGGGTCGCTGGCTGTCACGCTGGCCGATGGCAGCAAAACCTCGCTGGCCGACGAGGCCCTGTATCTGGGCTACCGCGGCGATGCGGCCGCGCCGGAAGCGCTGATTTTCCGTCAGAACGGTTTGCACTTTGAAGTGCAGATCGATAAGACTCATCCTATCGGCAAGCAGGATAAAGCCGGGGTCAAAGACGTTCTGCTGGAAGCAGCACTCAGTACCATCATGGACTGCGAGGATTCCATCGCGGCCGTTGACGCAGAAGACAAAGTACTTGTTTACCGCAACTGGCTGGGCCTCATGAACGGTACGCTGGCCGAAGAAGTGACCAAAGGTGGCAAAACCTTTACCCGCAAGCTCAATCCCGATCGCGAATACACCGGCAAAGACGGCAAACCTGCCACCATGCCCGGTCGCTCGCTCATGTTCATCCGCAATGTGGGTCACCTGATGACCAACCCTGCGATTCTGGATAAAGACGGCAAGGAAACGCCCGAAGGCATTCTGGATGCGGTCTTCACCAGTCTGGTGGCCATGCATGACCTGAAACGTGAAGGCGGTAACTCACGCAAGGGTTCCATCTATATTGTGAAACCCAAAATGCACGGCCCCGACGAAGTGGCCTTTGCCAGCAAGCTTTTCGGTCGTGTAGAGAAACTGCTGGGCCTGGCACCCAACACCATCAAAATGGGTGTCATGGATGAAGAGCGCCGTACCAGCGCAAACCTGAAGGCTTGCATTGCAGCAGCTGCTGATCGCGTGGTGTTCATCAACACCGGCTTCCTGGATCGCACCGGCGACGAAATGCATACCTCCATGGAAGCAGGGGCCATGATCCGCAAGGGCGATATGAAAAAATCTGCCTGGATCGATGCCTATGAAAAACGCAATGTCCTTTTCGGTCTGGCTTGCGGTCTGCAAGGCAAATCACAAATCGGTAAGGGTATGTGGGCCATGCCTGATCTGATGGCCGACATGCTGGCCCAGAAAGGTGCACAGCTGAAAGCAGGTGCGAATACCGCATGGGTTCCTTCACCCACCGCCGCAACGCTGCACGCGCTTCATTACCATCAGACTGATGTGGTTGAAGTTCAGAACAAACTGAAAAGCGACACGGAAGAACGTCTTGATGAACTGCTGACCATTCCGGTTGCTGAAAACACCAACTGGTCTGATGAAGAGAAACAGCAGGAACTGGACAATAATGCGCAGGGCATTCTGGGTTACGTAGTGCGCTGGGTTGATCAGGGTATCGGTTGCTCCAAAGTTCCTGACATCCATAACGTAGGCCTGATGGAAGACCGCGCGACATTGCGGATTTCCAGCCAGCACATGGCCAACTGGCTGCGTCATGGCGTGGTGACCAAAGAACAGGTCATGGAAACCATGAAGCGCATGGCAGGTGTGGTTGACAAGCAAAACGAAGGCGACAGTCTGTATCGTCCAATGGTTGGCAACTTCGACACATCTCCTGCCTTCCGCGCTGCATGCGATCTGGTATTCAAGGGTGTGGAACAGCCCAATGGATACACAGAGCCTCTGCTGCATCAATGGCGCCAGGAAGCCAAAAAGCAATACGGCATCCGCTGATTGTCAGCAGCTCTATTGCTGAATAGCTGAAAAGCTGAATAGCCGAGTGCTCAATGGCGGATCGCAGACACGCGATTTGCCCAGGGACCGCCAGGCTGAAGACGCGCCGCCGTTGTTGCGGCGCGGGCAGGACAAAGAAAGCCGGCCCGCCGAAACGCAAATCTGCTGCGTTGGGCGGGCCGGCTTTTTTCTTGCGGTTTTCTTACCTTTATTCGCCGAATTGCGAATGCGCTTCCATGGCCCGCAGCGAATACACGTATGCCGCGCCGGCGTTCAGTGCAATCGCGGTACCCAAAGCATCGCTCAGTTCGGCTTCGGTCACGCCTGCCTTGCGGGCTGCATTGGCGTGGGCGGCGATGCAGCTGTCGCAGCGTGTTGTTACCGCAACGGCAAGCGCAATCAGTTCACGCGTTTTGGCATCCAGTGCGCCATTGGCTCCCTGCGCGGCGTTCAGCGCCTGAAAGGCAGACAGCATTTTCGGATTGTTCTGTGCGAAGGGTGTAACGGCACTCTTCGTGTTTTCCATTTGATTGACCCAGTTGTTCAGCATAATTGACTCCATGGTGTTGAAAAGAAAAAGACGCGCCGGGCGGAAAACGTCGACGCGGAATAGTAATCAGGGCCGGGGGATTTTTTCTGTCCCGATCCGGCCCGCAAAGAAGGGCGATAAGCTTCGTATCGACCTCAATGTGACAATGATTTGATAACTTCAGGATCAATATTGTTCTTATAGCCTTCAATATCCTGTTTGACATATTGGGTGAAGGCGTCAGTAGACAAATCCTTTTCCACGGCACCATCCTGGCGAATGGTTTTGACCACCGTGGGATCGGCCAGCGCTTTGGACAAGTGTTGTGCAAGCGTATTCACAATATCCTTTGGTGTGCCTTTAGGGGCTGCAAGACCATACCACTGCGTGACCACGACCGGGATACCGAGTTCCTTGAATGTGGGTACATCAGGCAGGCTGGGATTGCGCTCTTCACCCGTCACCGCCAGCAGACGCAGCGCGCCGTTGCGGACCTGGCCTACCAGCGGTGGTGCCGTGGCGAAATAGGTTTCGGTCTGACCACCAATCAGATCGGTAACAGCCGGACCCGAGCCACGATAGGGGACATACAGAATCTTTGCTTTGGTCTTCAGTTTGAGCATCTCCAGGCCCATATGAGCCGCGCCACCGGGTGAGGTGGAGCCCATGGTGACTTCATGATCAGCGGCATAGGCGAATACATCCTTTACCGTTTTGAATTGCGAATTTTTTCCGACAAAAAGTCCGTGAGGCGCTTCGACGGCAGCGCCGATCATCTCGAAGTCCTCGGGAGACTTGTATGGCAGATCTTTGCGAACCACGGGCGCTACGGCAATGTTGCCGCTCATGGCCAGCAACAGGGTGTAGCCGTCCGGGCGTGCTTTGGCAACGTCAGCAGCCGCGATATTGCCGCCGGCGCCGGGTTTGTTTTCTACGACAATCGTGGTGCCCAGGCTTTTACCCATGGCTTCGGCCAACAGCCGGCCGTAGAGATCACCGCCTCCTCCGGGAGGAAAACCGACAACGAGTTTAATGGCTTTGTCGGGGAAGGGTTTGGCTGCACTGGCGGGCAGTACTGTCACGAGGATAGCCAACAACAGCGCTTTTGCGCAGACATCCAGTATGCGATGAAACATGGAAGACTCCTTGATAATCGAGTGGGGCAAAAAAATTCAGCGTGATCTGATACAGCACATAACAAATGGAACGTTGAAAAGAAAGATGAAAAATTCGCAAGCCCGGGAGCCACGTCCTTTGGCGAATGCGTTCTATTGCGGACGATTCCAAGGGCAAGGCTACGAGCTGTCGGTGTGGCTAAGGGAAGGCGTTGCTGCCTCCGTCGGGTCCGCCGCTGAAAAGATGCGGTGGGGGCGGGCAGTAGCGGGCGTCCGGCGCTGTGTGTTGCTGCTGGGCACACCAGGTACTGATTGCTTCTGCTTTTTCCTGCGCGATGCCTGGGACCAGATTGCGTAGTCGTGTCTCCAGACCAGGCCAGTCGAACGGCGCTTCGGGATCACCCCTGCGTATATCGTGCGTGGCTGACAGGGTTTCGCCATTCCTGAAGCGGATGGTGACGGTACCAGGTCGTCTGTCGGGAAAGGCTGCGGCGTAGTCGGGCCGTGCCTGCAATGAGATTTTTTCCGCCAGGGCCAGCAGCTTGGGGTTCTGCAGGTCGGGGTTTTCTGTTTCCTGAATGCCCAGCTTGCCGGTCAGCAACAGGATGGCGACGCAATATCGACCAGAGAAGCAGGTTTCGGCGGGCTTGACCGGCCAGTCGACTTTGGCAATGCGCAGAGCCTGCGGAAAGATCTCGATGTTGACTGATTCGATGTCATCGACGTTGATGTCGTGAGCATCGATGAGCGCCTGCGTAGCGTCGACGATGGTAAAAAGCTGACCGCAGGTTGGCCACGGTTTGATGGTGGAGGACGATATCCTGTCTGTTGCGCCCAGATCCTTGTCGAGCAGAGCCGGGTCACCTTCGCCGTGCAGCAGGGCATAAAGCCCGCGCGAGCCATTCATGAAGTGCCGCGCACCCGGATAGCCGGCCTGTGCCGCATAGGCTGCCGTCATGCCGTTTCTGACTGCAAAGGCCGGATGCAGGGCCTTGGATTCGTGCGCCTGATCATCGACAAACTGCCACAGGCCCGCAGCCTGAGTGGCGGCGATGCCCAGGGCATGATGAATTTTGTCGGCATCCAGCCCCAAAACCACGGCACTGGCGGCAGCGGCTGCCAGGGAGCCGGCGGTGGCTGTCATGTGAAACTTGCCGGCGTGCCCGGAGCCCAATGCTTCGCCGACGCGAATGCCAACTTCATAACCTGCCACAATGCCTGCCTCAAATTGTTGCTGGGTCATGGCCTGGGTGGCGGCAATGGCCAGGACCGGCGTGACAGCGACAATGCCGGGATGCAGCATGGCGGTGCGATGCGCATCGTCGATCTCGCGCAGGTGTGTAATCCCGGCATTGCAGAAGGCGGCGCCCAGAGGAGATACGGCGCACGTTTCGGCGGAAGTCTGACCAAATACGGGAACCTGACCGTCACCCGGAAATAATGCGGCAGCCAGTTCCTGCAACTTGTGGCTCGCCGGCATGGCCGCACCTGAGTAACCGGCGGTAAACCAGTCCAGCAGCGATTGTGCAATCCGATGACGCGTGTCGGCTGACAGCGCTCGGGAGGTTAGCGCGGCCAGGTACGCGCATAACCGATCCTCCGGTGTTCCCATGTTATCTCCATTTCATTCATTGAAATAAATTTTATTGAATGAACCAAATCTAACACAGGATATTACAAAGCACAATGAAAACTAACCCGCAGGCTTAGCCTGTTTCGTAATATGTTTATAAGGGTGCCGTGCCCGAATAGCGGGTGGGTCGAGTATCGAAGCCGTTCTCCGCAAGAATGCGGATTGCAATCTGGGCAGCTGCAATCTGTTGTGCTTCCGTCTGCCGGTTAAGGATGCCGGTAATCTGGATTGCTCCCAGCAGGCGTCCATGGGGTTCCGAGACAGGCACGGAAATGGAGGCCAGTTCCGGCGATCTTTCTGCTCGGGTCAGGGCGTAGCCATCTTTCAGAACCTGTTCCGTTCGGCATGAGCTTCCGTCGGTAAATGCACGCAGCACATGGGAGGCCGAGCCCCCTTCAGAGAGTGGCACACGCGTCCCGACTTCGAATACATACCGGACATCACGCGAGACATTTTCCCGATACAGACAGACGCGCATATCGCCTTCCCGCACATAGAACGCAACGCTTTCATGGGTCTCCTGCATGATGGCGCGCAAAATGGGCTGCAGGCGATGGCCCATATCAACGGTTGAGCGGTACAGCGCACCAAGACGCAGCAGGTTGTGACCGGGCGCGTATTTACCGTCAAGGCTGCGCTGCACATATCCGTATTCGATAAACGTACCCAGGAGACGCAGCAGCGTCGCTTTATCCAGTCCTGTCATCTGCGCCAGCTCGCGCAGTTCCAGATGCAGGTGATCTTCCGAAAAGCATTCAAGAATGGTCAGGCCACGGGCGAGAACGCCGACAGGTGGCGTGACCGCTTCCGGCGTCTGGAGGCTTTTGCTGGGGTTCTTCATAAAAATAAACGTCCTGTTGAGTTCTTGACAAAGCGGTAGCGATAGGCTACTTTATATTTCATCTATAAAAATACATTTCATTCAATAAAACATTATATCCGATTTACGAGTGTGACAACGATGCCCCAATCCGACAAAACTGCCGATTCCGTCAACGAACTGCTGGACCGTTTACGGCAGATTGTCGGCCCGCAGGGACTATTGACCGAGCCGCAAGATACGGCCGCCTATGCGCTGGAACACCGTGGCAATTATCCCGGAAAAGCCTTGGCCGTTGTGCGACCCGGTAATACCGAAGAAGTCAGCCAGGTAATTCGTGCCTGCGCGCAAAGTGGCGTTCGCCTGATTCCGCAAGGTGGCAATACCGGGCTGGTTGGCGGATCCACGCCGGATGAAAGCGGTCAGGAGATTGTACTCAGCCTGACGCGCATGAACCGCATTCGCGATGTCAATCCACAAGACAATACCATGACGGTGGAAGCCGGCTGCATTCTGCAGAATGTTCAGGAAGCCGCCGCCGCGCACAATCGCCTGTTTCCGTTGACGCTGGGTTCAGAGGGCACTGCCACCATTGGCGGGAATCTGTCGACCAATGCCGGCGGAGATCAGGTGATCCGGTATGGCAATACGCGAGAGCAGGCGCTGGGCCTGGAAGTCGTACTGGCCGATGGCAGAGTCTGGAATGGGCTGTCCAGCCTGCGCAAGGACAATACCGGTTATGACCTCAAGCATCTGTTCATTGGCGGAGAAGGTACGCTGGGTATCATTACCGCTGCGACCCTAAAGATTTACCCTGTGCCCCGCCAGCAGGCCACGGCCTGGATTGCCATCAACAATCCTGCTGATGCCGTGTCGCTGCTGGCATTTTTACGCGAGAGTCTGGGCGACCGAGTGACGGCATTCGAGATCATGGCCCGGGAAACGGTCAATCTGGTATTGATGCATTTTCCCGACATGCGCGAGCCATTGCTGCAGGCTGCACCCTGGGTCATTCTGGCCGAAGTATCGGAAACCTCCCTGCGGGTTCCGCTGCAGGAAGAGTTGGAATTTGTGCTGGCCGAGGCCATGGAGAAAAACATGGTGCTGGATGTCGCGCTGGCGGCTTCTGAGCAGCAGTCCAGGGCCATGTGGGACATCCGTTCGCACGTCCCGGAAGCACAGCGCAAGGACGGGCCATCCATGAAACATGATATTTCTGTCCCGATCTCTTCGATCGCCGATTTTGTTGCCGCGGCGGGGCCGGCGATGGACGCCATTATTCCGGGCATCCGTTGCATCACCTTCGGTCATGTTGGCGATGGCAACCTGCATTTCAATCAGAGCAAGCCCGATTCCATCAGCCGCGAAGCATTCCTGGCGCGCCAGGAGGCGATTCATGAGGTTGTGCACGAAACGGCCGCCAGATTCCATGGCTCGATTTCTGCCGAGCATGGCATTGGCAGACAGAAGCAGGACATTCTGATCCGCTACAAGGATCCGGTAGCGATCAGCCTGATGTATGAAATCAAGAAGGCCTTTGATCCTGGCAACACCCTGAATCCCGGCCGCCTGCTTCCTGTAGAGGGCAGTCACGGAAAAACACAGACGTAATAACACTCGCAATACATATGTAATAACACACTCGCAATGAATGCGCGTGTCAAAGACACCACACACATCAGACACCCGTTAACACCAAACAAGGTTGAATAAATGACTTCTTCTGTATTTGATTCGGTCACCATG